>NZ_JBHVHF010000045.1:0-36963 GCF_042800315.1 Streptomyces sp. NPDC057638 | reverse complement strand
GCGTGTCCGCCCGGCGTGAGCCCGCCCCCCCGCCCCCCCCCGTGGCCGCGCCCGACCCCCCCCCCGGCCCCCCCCCCCCCCCGTACGCCGTTCACCGGTACGGGCGGGGGCGCGGCCGTCTCCGTACCCCTTCCGCACCTCCTTCCGCACCGTGGTGCGGCCGAGCGCCGCACAGGGGGGACAACGGTCCCCGAGGAGGGCTGTTCGGCCCCGGTCCCTACGGACGTTCGGCCCGTGCCGGTTCCCCGGGACGGGCGGAGACTGGGAGGTGGGACGGCCGCCTCGCGGGCGCCCGTCCCGGCACCGAGCCAAGGATGGGAGTGCGGTCATGTCGGTCAGCAACGGTCCGGTCGTGGTGGGCGTGGACGGTTCGCCGTCGAGCCTCGCGGCGGTGGACACCGCCGCCGGGGAGGCCCGGCTGCGCGGTGTGGGACTGCGCGTGGTGCACGCCTTCATCTGGCCCCTGATGCGGGGCGTACCGCTCGGCCCGGCCACCGCCGGTCCCCAGGACGGCGGGCTGCGCCCCATCGCCGAACGGACCCTCGCCGAGGCCGTCACCCGCGCCCACGCCGCCGAGCCCGCCATCGAGGTCACCGGGGACCTGGTCACCGGGGAGCCCCTGACCATCCTGGAGGCCGAGTCGCGCCGGGCGTCCCTCGTGGTGGTGGGCAGCCGGGGCATGGGCGGCTTCGTCGGTCTCCTCGTCGGATCCACCGCCGTCCATCTGGCGGCCCACGGCCGCTGCCCGGTCCTGGTGGTGCGCGGCGCGGCCGACCCGGCGGGACCGGTCGTCGTCGCCGTCGACGGCTCCCGCCGTGGCACGGCGGCGGTCGAGTTCGCCTTCGCGGAGGCGTCCTCGCGCGGCGCCGAACTGGTCGCCCTGCACGCGTGGAGCGGCTGGACCGAACGCGGCGACGACGACCCGGGCCACCCGGCCAACCTGGTCGACTCCGAGAACCGGGTCAGCGCCACCGAGGAACGCCTGCTGGCCGAGGCCCTCGCGGGCCACCGCGCCCGCTACCCCGATGTCAAGGTCGTCCCCCGCCTCGTGCACGCCTCCCCCCGCCAGGCCCTGATCGAGGCCAGCTCCTCGGCCCGCCTGCTGGTGGTGGGTGCCCGGGGCCGGGGCGGCTTCACGGGTCTGCTGCTGGGGTCGGTGAGCCAGGCGATGGTGCATCACGCGGGCTGCCCGGTGGCGGTGGTGCGGGGCCTCGAAGAGTAAAGGCGTAGGGAAGGTCAGGGCGTACGGGAGCGAGGGGCGCGGCGGGACGGGCGCCCGCCGCCGCGAACAGCCGTGCCACAAGCGGAGAGTAGGGATCGTTTCTGCGGGCGGAGGGGAACGCGGACCGGGTGGCGCGGTTCTTCCGCCGGGCGCCGACGGGGTGTTCTGCCACCGGAGTGGTGGCGTTGGGGCGTCCGTGACGCGGGCCGCGCCGGGTCGTTCACCGCGTGTACCCGGGGCGCCGTCGCGCCCGCCGTCCACCGCTGGAGTCACGTTGTCCGGTCACGTCCACTCAGCGCCCGCGTCCGCGCCCGCCTCCACGAGGCCCGATCTCCGCGGCTACGCCTCCTCGTCCCTCGGGTACGCGCTGTTCGCCACCCGCTGGCTCCAAGCCCCCCTCTACTTCGGTCTGGTGGCGGCGCAGGGCGTCTACGTCTACAAGTTCTTCTACGGGCTCTGGCACCTGGTCCAGCATGTCGTCTCCGGCCAGGCCAACGAGACCCATGTGATGCTCGCGGTCCTCAAGCTCGTGGACGTCGTGATGATCGCCAACCTGCTGATCATGGTGATCGTCGGGGGGTACGAGACGTTCGTCTCCCGGATCGGCCTCCAGGGCCACCGCGACCAGCCGGAGTGGCTCTCCCACGTCAACTCCAACGTTCTGAAGGTGAAGCTGGCGACCGCGATCGTCGGTATCTCCTCGGTCCATCTGCTCCAGATGTTCGTGGACGTCGACCACACCTCCCAGCACTCGCTGCTGTGGGGCACCGTGATCCATATGGCGTTCATCCTCTCCGCGGTGCTGCTCGCCTATATGTCGGGCCCGATGGACCGGCACGGCCACGGCGGCGGGCACGGCGGCGGGGGCCATGACCCGGCCCCGCCCAAGGGCGGCCATGGTGAGGAGGCCGATCCCCCCAAGACAGCGGAACTGCCGGAACAGCCGCTGGAGTCCGGGACGGCGGCCCCCCGGCGACGGGCGCAGGTGACCGCGCTGGTGCCGGGGCGCTCCGGCGGGCTGCGGGAGACCATCCCGGCGCAGGGTCCGGGCGGTGGCCACCGCGAGACGCCCCACGCGGGCCAGCGCGAGGCGCGCGAAGCGGGTCAGACCCGCGACGCGGCGGGCGCCGAGGCGCGGATCCGGGCGGCCGGGTTCCCGGCCCGCAAGACCCTGGAGGAGTTCGACGACGACCACCAGCGCTTCCTCGACTGGGAGACCATCACCCGGCTGGGCAGCGCCGACTTCGTCGCCGAGCGCGGCAACGCCGTCTTCTTCGGACCGCCCGGGACGGGCAAGACCCATCTCGCCATCGCGCTCGGGGTGCGGGCCTGCCGCGCGGGCCACGAGGTCGCCTTCGCCACCGCCGCCGAGTGGGTCGCCCGGCTCGCCGACGCCCGCGCCGAGGGGCGGCTGGATCAGGAACTGGCCCGGCTGGACCGCTATGGGCTGCTGATCGTCGACGAGATCGGCTACACACCCTTCGACGCCACCGAGACCGGACTGCTCTTCCGGCTGGTCTCCCACCGCTACGAGCGCGCCTCCGTGATCGTCACCAGCGACAAGCCCTTCCCCCGCTGGCCGGAGGTGTTCGGCGGCGCCCCCGCGACCGCCGCCCTGATCGACCGTCTCGCCCACCACGCGGACGTCATCACCCTGAACGGAGACAGCTACCGCCTGCGGGCGGTGCAGGGCCTGGACCGCGTGGTCCTCGCGTCGGCGGAGAGCCGCTGAGCCACACCCTCCCGCCCGTCCGTCCGCCCGGGGCAGGTGTGTCCCCGGTGGGCGCGGGGGGTACGGGGGACACCGTCCCGCCGGCTCGCAGGTGAGGATGAGCACCCGGCCGGTCACGCACACACCATCGCCCGCCGGGCCCAAGGGGCGCGCGGCGGGTGGATGGTCAGGCGGGCCGACTCACAGATCCCAGCGCCGCCCGCTGTCGTGGTGCGTGAGGTGCGCGCTGCCCGGACATACCGGCGGGGAACCGGAACGGGTTCGGGGTGCGGTAGTAGACGGCGGCCACGTCGGCGAGGTCGAACCTCCGGTACGGGGACCATAAGGGCCCCGCCCACCCGTCGCCGTCGTCGATCCTCCCGCTGAGGGTGAGTTGCTGGGGGAAGTCCTCGGCGTCCATCCGGAAGACGTCGGTACCACGGTCGGTCAGGATCTTCACCACCCGGTCGGTGGGCCAGTCCTCCCGTGCGGCGATCACGAGAATGGTCGGCATGGATCTCAGTCCTTCGGACCCTCGTCGAGCTTCGGCGGGTTCTGGATGTTGCCGTCCGGGACGGTGGCGGCGTGGGTCCCCATGTACGGCAGCAGGTCAGTGTCGACGCCGATCGACACCTGCCGCTCCTCGTCGTAGACCGAGGCCGGGAGGGGGGTCACCTTCGTGGCGTCGGGCGTCCGCGCGAAACGCAGCACCCAGGGCCGGGAGTTGGGCCCGGACGGCGGCTCGGCGCTGCGGGGCAGTCGGCCTCCTTCCGGGGCGAGCGGGAACACCTCGGTCGGGTGGCGAAGAGTGGTCATGACTCAGGCCCTTCTCGGATGCGTGATTCCGATGGGGCTGCTCGGGCGGCAACCACGCGGGTCAGGGGCAACTTTGCCCCGTTGACGCTAGTCACACCGCGTTCGCTCTCCGGTGCTGTCTCCTCAAGCAAGGAGGCACTATTGCCCCCTCCTGCCATGTTGAGGTGACTGGTTGCCTGGCAGCCTTGGCGCTTCTCTTGAATGGAGTGACGCGCTTTTTGGTGCTCTCTGGTGGATTCGCACCATCATGGGAGCGCAGAGTGAGCGTACCGCTACGAAGTGACACGGAGCAAGACTGCACCGGGGCATAGTTGGCGCCTTGAGGTAACTGGTACATGCCAGTGCCCCCCGACCATGATGGTCGGGGGGCACTGTTGTCCCGCTGCCCTGCGGCTAGCTCAGCAGATGGTCGAACTCCCCTGCCTTGACTCCGGCGACGAAGGCGGCGAGGTTCTCGCGGCTCGTGGTCAGAATGACCGAGGGGTCCTCACTCTCGCGCATCTTGATCTTGCCGCCCTCCTGTGCAAGTTCGACGCAGTTTTCCCCTCCGCCTCCGGAGAAAGACGACTTCTGCCAATTGATGGGGGATGCGCTCATACCCGTGTCTCACAGTTCCCTTGCAATGTGGTGGATAATCTGCCGCGACCCTTCTGGGTCGAGCGAGGCGTGCTCGGCGATGTCGAGCAGGGTTCGATACTTCTTCAGCTCGGCTTCCGCGTCCAGGAAGCGTCCGCCGAAAGCGCTGTCGATCTGAACTGTGTCCAACTCGGGGACCGGTCCGCTGGCATACAGCACAGGTTGGGTCACCTCGATGAAATCCTCGCTGGTGAACGGGATTACGCGAATGGTGATCGCTGGCATCCGCGATACATCGATCAGGTGCTCAAGCTGCTCGCGGACCACCTTCCGGCCGCCGAAGCGCATACGCAGTGCTGCCTCATGGATGATTGCCGTGTACTGCGGTGATGCAGGTCGCTCGAAGATCGAGAAGCGCTTCAGGCGGTGTTCCACCCGGGCCTCGATCTCGTCCGGGGGCAGCTTCGGGGTGACGCCGGAGAAGAGGGCTCTTGCGTAGTTCTCGGTCTGGAATGGTCCAGGGAATGTGATGCTCTGCATCGATCGCATGACCGTTGCGTGATGCTCAAGCTCGGCAATATTCAGCCAGTTGGGATCGAGCTTCCCTCGGAATTCATCGAACCAGTGCTGCCCTCGATGCTCAAGCGCTATGTCGCAGAGCGCACCGATGAGCGCCTCGTTGTCGGACTGGTAGAAGGTGGAGAGTCGTCGAATCCGTTCAACGCTCACCCCGATGCGGCCAGCCTCGATGTGCGAGATTTTCGCCTGGTCGATGGACAAGAGGCCGGCGGACTCGCGGGCCGTCTTGCCCGCGCGCTCCCTGAGCTTCCGCAGCTCAATGCCGAGGCGCTGCTGACGTGCGGTTGCGTTGTCCCTCGGTGGCATTGATCCCTCTCTCGTCGTTGACCCGAGTCTGCCGTCTTGCGGTACCGCTGGTCCACCTGGTCACACCACGCGAGGGGGGCACCCTTGCCCCGGGGCATGTATGCCCCCTATGGTTCTCACTGCACCGCGCTAGCCAGTAAGACCGAAGTGCAGCCGCTGACGCGCACACATCTGATGCGTCAACCTGGGGGCGGCCAGGCCACGGAGGCCAGCGCGAAAGCTCTACCGCGTTGGGAGACGACGAATGAGCCTGCTACTACCTCCCGCATCCCCTCCACCCTCGCGGCGATACCGGTTCGCCGCACCGAACCAGCCACCGAGCGCGGCCATCCTGCGCGATACGGTCGGCGCGATTCTGCGCGTGCTCGACCTGGGCGTGCTGCTGGACGACGCCCGTCTCTGTACGAGCGAGACCGTCACCAATGTCCACCGGCACACGGGTGCCGACACCGTCGTGGTCGACGTGCTTCTCGGTCCTGGCCGGGTGACCGTCCGGGTGCACGACGACGACCCGCGCGCGCTGCCGGAACTCCGCCCGCCGGGCCCTGGTGGGGTCGGCGGCCGAGGGCTCCACCTCGTCGACGATCTGTCCGACCGGTGGGGGGCGACGCGATGCGGTGGTGTCGTGCCGACGGGGAAGATCGTCTGGTTCGCGTTCGATCTGGCGTCCCGGGGCGTGGTGGTGGCATGACCGGCGAGCCCGATGGCCATCTCGCCGTGCTCGTGCGCGCGGCCGGAGCCGTCGCGCGGATACGGACCCGGTTGATCCGTACGACAGTTGTGCGAACTCCGGCGGATCCCGGAGCGGTCCGGGTGAGGATGGGTTCATGCGTATAGGGATCGCACTGCCACAGCAGGGAACGCACGCACAGGCGGGGGCCGTCGCCTCCTTCGCCCGGGACGCGGAGGGGATCGGGTTCGACTCCCTCTGGGTCGCCGACCGCTCGCTGGCCCCGGTGGAACCCAGCCACCTCTATCCCGGGTACAGCGAGGAGAAGCCCTACCCGGACGAGTTCAAGACCTTCCTCGACCCGCTGACGGTGCTGACGGTCGCGGCGAGTGCCACCAGCCGGGTCCGGCTGGGCAGCAGTACCGTCAACGCGCCCTGGTATCCACCGCTGTTGCTGGCGCGCACCCTGACCACGATCGACCTCCTCAGCGCGGGGCGGCTCGATGTCGGGCTGGGCATCGGCTGGCTGCGGGACGAGTTCACCGCCGTCAACGCCGACTTCTCGCGGCGGGGCGAGCGGCTGGAGGAGATCCTCGACATCCTCCACGGCATCTGGACCGAGGAGGTCTTCGGCCACGACGGGCCGCACTGGACCATCCCCCGCTCCTACGTCGGACTGCGGCCCACCCGGCCCGGCGGGCCCCCGGTCCTCCTCGGCGGGCTCTCCGAGGCCGCGCTGCGCAGGGTCGGGCGCCGGGCCGATGGCTGGGTCGGGATCGCGGTGGGGATGGAGCCGGTGGCCCGGCTCTGGGACACCGCCCGGCGTGCCGCCGAGGAGGCGGGTCGTGACCCCGGCACCCTGCGGCGTGAGATGCGCTGCAACCCGCAACCGGGGGACACGGCGGAGACCATCGCCGCGACGCTCCACTCGCTCCGGGAGTGGGGCGCGGAGAGCGCCTTCCTCGACCTCCACTACCGGGTGCGGGAACCGGCCGAGGCGCTGGAGCTGGGCTCCCGGGCGCGGGAGCTCTTCCTGGCGGGCTGAGTCGCGGGGCGGGCCCTGGGGTGGTGCCCCGACCCGTGCGCGTACGGGCCTACGGGCCGGGCGGCCGGTGGGCGCGCGGACGGCGGCGGGATCGTCCCGCCGCCGCGCGGGCGGGGGATCCAGGGGCCATGGGCGGAGTGTTGCCGCCACTTTTACCGGGCGGATCCGGACATAGTGCCGCATGAGACATCCCCGCACCCGGCGCGCGCTGCTCGTCCTCACCGCCGCCCTCGCCACCCTGGCGCCCGCCCTCCTGCCCCTCGGACCCGCCCCGAGCGCCGTCGCGGCCCCCTGGCCGTACGGGGACGACGGCTGTCCCGCCTCCTCCGTACCGGTGGCGCGGACGGACGCGGCGCGCCGGGTGATGGACACCGTACGGCGGGCGCGGGCGGAACTCGGGCTGCGGGCCGTGCTGGTACGGGTGGAACGGCGCGGGCGCGAGGTGGTGACCGGGGGCGTCGGGGAGTCGCTCGCCGGGGTGCCCGCGGTCCCGCGGATGCGGGTGCGCGCCGGGGCGGCGGCCGCCGCGCACCTGGGGACCGTGCTGCTCCAGCTCGTCGACGAGGGCCGGGTACGGCTGGACGACCCCGTCTCCCGCTGGCTGCCGGAGCTGCCGCACGGCTCCCGGATCACGCTGCGGATGCTGGGCAGCTCCACCTCCGGGCTGCGGGACTACGCCACCGACCCCGACTTCCTCGGCGCGCTCTACACCGATCCCTTCCGTGGCTGGACCCCGGCCGAGCTGCTGCGGATCGCGACCGCCCGACCCCTCTGGTACGCGCCCGGGACCAACTGGAGCTACTCCCACGCCAACCCCCTCGTCCTGGGCACCGCGCTGGAACGGATCACCGGTACCCGGCTGGACGCCCTGCTGGAGCGGCGGGTGATCCGGCCGCTGGGGCTGCGGCACACCCGTAACTCCTTCACCTCCCAGATGCCCCGGCCCGCGCTGCACGCCTTCGACTCCCAGCGCGGCCGGTACGAGGAGTCCACCCACTGGGACCCGTCCTGGACCGCCCCTCCGGGAGCCGTTCTCACCACCCATGTCTGTGATCTCGCGCGCGCGGCGCGGGCCGTCGCCACCGGGGAGCTGCTCTCGGCCGCCGCGCACCGGCAGCGTCTCGACCCCGGCACGGTCGGGCTCGGCGGTGCCACCGCGCGCTGTCCCGCGTCGGTGTGCCGCCGCAACACCGGGCCGCGGCACTACGGGCTCGGGGTGGTGGTGGAGAACGGCTGGGTGCTCCAGAACCCGTCCTTCAACGGGTACGCGGTGGTGCAGGCGCATCTGCCGTCGGAGGGACTGACGTTCGCGCTGGCGGCGACCCAGGGGCCGACCACACCGGCGGGGAACGCCGCCGAGGCCGTCGCCGCCCGGCTGGCCCGCGCCCTGACGCCGGGGCACCCGCTGACGACCCTCTGACGGCTCCGACTCCTCTCGCGGGCCGTCGCCGGGTATGCGAGCGCCCGCGCCGGGGAACCCGGTCGCGGGCGCGCCGTGCTCCTGGCGGACAGGGCGTCAGGGGCGGTTGATGGACAGCAGGTACCCGCCGGAGGGCAGCGGTGAGCAGAGGTAGTTGCTCGCGCCGCCGTTGCGGACCATCCAGTCGCCCACGTTCCGGCAGTTGGTGAGGTCCGGGTACGTACCCCAGTCGACCCAGCCCGTGGGTCCCGCGGCCGTGGCCAGGGCCGGAGCGTCCGTGGGAGCCGCCTGCGCCGCCGGGGCGGCCGCAAGCCCGGCGCCGGCCAGGGTGGCGACCACACCCGCCGTGGCGAACATCGTGCGTAGGGACATGACGTTGAGCCCTCCCTCTTCGACAGGCCACCGGGATCCCGTGTCCCGTTGGCTGGAGAAGACTCTCCGGACCCGCCGCGCAGGACAATGGGAAGGACATATTCTGCGATGAATTGGCTGATATCAGAATAATCAGGCCGATAGTTTGCGTATGCGGTGAAGGCGGCGAGAGCGGCTGGTGCCGTCGGGCCGCGGTGCATGGCGTGGTGGGAGGTGCCGGTCGGGACAGGGCGCTGAGATCCGGTCAGGTCTGGACCACTTGCCGGACGATCCCACACCGGCACGGGTGCCACCAGAGGGCCGCACCGGGCCCCTTAGGCTGACGCGGTGACCATCGAGCTGGCGGTGCTGACGACGGTGTCCTACCAGGGCCGGGACATCACCGCCCCCCGCCTCCGCTCACTGATCGCCCTCCTCGCCCGCGATCTGCGCACCGGCTGCGGCACCGCCCGTCTGATCGAGGAACTCTGGCCCGACGAGCGGCCCGGGAACCCGGCCAAGGCCCTCCAGATCCTCGTCTCCCGCGCCCGCGCCCGGCTCGGCGCGGACACCCTCGTCTCCACCCCCACCGGCTACCGGCTCGCCCTCGGCGCGGAACGGGTCGACGCCGCCGCCGTACTGCTCCACTCCACCGCCAGCGCGGAGAAGTCCCGCGCCGGGGACCACGCGGGCTCCGTCGCCGAGGCCGAGGCCGGACTCGAACTGTGGGGCCGCGCCGAGCACTCCGGCGCCGAGGCCCCTGGCGCCGAGCACCCCGAGGACCGGGATCCCGGCGGCCGGGTCCCCGGTGCCTGGGACTCCGGTGTCTGGGACCTCGGTAGCTGGGACCCCGGCGGCCAGGACCCCCTTCCGGCCGGTCCCGGACCCGCCGACCCCCTCGCCGCGCTGCGCGCCGCCCGCGCCCCCGTCCGCCGGGCGCTGCTGCGCGCCCGCGCCCTCGGTCTGGCGCGCGGCGGCCGCCGGGCGGAGGCCCTGGCCCCCCTGACCGGGCTGGCGCGCGCCCTGCCGCGGGACGAGGAACTGCTCCTCGAACTCCTGCGCTGCCAGGCCGCGACCACCGGCAGGGCCGCCGCGCTGGAGACCTACGAGCGCTACCGCGCCGCCCTGCGCGACGGCCTCGGCACCGACCCCGGTACCGCCCTGCGCGCCCTCCACCAGGAGTTGCTGCGCGGTGAGGCCCCGAAGGTGCGGCGCGGGGTCCCGTACGAACCCAATCCGCTGCTCGGCCGGGACGCCGATGTCGCCGCCGTGATCGCGCTGCTGCGCACCTCCCGGGTCACCTCGATCGTGGGACCGGGCGGGCTGGGCAAGACCCGGCTCGCGGGCGCGGTCGGCCGGGAGGCGGAGCAGCGGGTGGTCCATCTGGTGCCGCTGGCCGCGGTGACCGACGACGCCGATGTCGCCGGTGAGGTCGCCGCCGCGCTCGGCGCGGGCGAGTCCCTGCGGGCCCGGCCCGGCCCGGTGCCCGCGCACGACACCCTCACCGCGATCACCGGCGCCCTCGGCGGCGGGCCCGTCCTGCTGATCCTGGACAACTGCGAGCAGGTCGTCACCGGGGTGGCCGAGCTGGTCAGCGCCCTGGTGGCGCGGGTGCGCGAGCTGCGGGTGCTGACCACCGGCCGGGCGCCGCTCGGACTCTCCTCCGAGTCGGTCCATCCGCTGCCCGAGCTGGACGCGGCCACCACCGTCGCCCTCTTCGAACAGCGGGCGCGCGCCGCCCGCCCCGGCGTGACCCTGGACCGTCCCGCCGTGGCGGGGCTCTGCCGCCGTCTCGACGGTCTGCCGCTGGCGGTGGAACTCGCCGCCGCCCGGGTGCGGGTGATGCCGGTGCCCGAGATCGCGCGCCGGCTGGAGGACCGGTTCACGCTGCTGCGCGGCGGCGCCCGGGACGCCCCCCGGCGCCACCGCACCCTGCACGCCGTCGTCGACTGGAGCTGGAACCTGCTGGAACCGGCGGGCCGGGCCGCCCTGCGCACCCTCTCCGTCCTGCCCGGCGGCTTCACCGCCGAGACCGCCGAGCACCTGCTGCGCGGACATGAGCGGTTCGCGCCGGATTCCTTCGGTGCTCCCGAGGTGCTGGAGGTCCTCACCGAACTGGTCGACCAGTCGCTGCTCAAGCTGGTGGAGACCCCGTGGGGCGGCCGCTTCCGGATGCTGGAGACCGTACGGGAGTTCAGCGCCCTGCACCGCGAGCGCGCCGGGGAGGAGACGGCCGTACGGGCCCGCTTCCTCGACTGGGCCCGCGACTTCGGCCTCGCGCACCACGAGGAACCGTTCACGGACGGTGCCGTCGGGGCCTGGCGGCGGGTGCGGGCCGAACAGGACAACCTCGTACGGGCCTTACGGATCGCCCTCGCCCAGGACGACGACACCACGGCGGTCGCGACGGCCGCCGTCCTCAGCGCGCTGTGGACCACCGAGACCGACTGCCTCCGGCTGAGCGCCCTCGCCCAGGACACCGGTCCGTCACTGACCCGCCACCGGCCGGGACCGGAGGCGGAGGCGGCCGTCCGCACCCTGGCCACCACGGTCACCGCCACCCTCCTGCTCGGGACGGGCACCGCGCCGCCGCGCTTCCTGTCCGCCCTGCGGCGGCTGCCCCCCACCGCGCCCACCACCCCGGTCCGCGCCCTCGCCACCGTCCTGGCCGCCCTGCCCGGCGCCCCCGGCACCGACCACGACCTGCTGGACTCCTACCGCCACAGCGACCAGCCGCTCCTCGTGGCCGCCGCCGAAGGTGTCGCGGGCTATGTCTGGGAGCGCGAGAACGAGCCCGAGCGGGCCATGGAGTCGGCCCGCCGGACGCTCGCCGCCCTCGGGGACCACCCCGCGCCCTGGCCGCTGGTGATGGCGCGGTCCCGGATCGGCGAGCTGTGCCTGCGGACGGAACGCGGCGCCGAGGCCCTCGAACGGTTCGCCGGAGCCATGGCGACCCTGGACCGGCTCGGCGACTGGAACGATCTCATCGGCCTGCGCTGGGGCATGGTGCTGGGCAGCCTCCAGACCGGCGACGCGGACGCCGCCGACCACTGGCGGCAACAGGCCCTGCTGCACGACCCCGAGTCCGGGGGCGATGCCGCCGACGTCCTCACCCCCGACCTCGGCGCCCGCGCGGAGATCGCGCTCGCCCGGGGCGAGACCGAACGGGGCCTGGAGCTGTGGCGGCGCGCCGTGGTGCGGTGCCGGGAGGGCGCCGAAGCCCTCTTCGGCGGTGAGCCCGCGCTGGCGCCCTGGTCCCTGGAGATCCGGGCCGTCACCGTGGCCGCGCACGCCTGGCACGGCCGGGTGGACGCGGTCGCCGACCTCGCCGCCGCGCTGCCGGAGCCGCTGACCGCCCTCCTCGGCCGCCCGGCCCCCGCCCCCGGGGACCTCCCTGCCTGTGGCGCCCTGCTGCTCGCCCTCGGCGCGGTCGACCTCGACCGGGCCCGCCGGGGGGCCGGTCCGGGCGCCGCCGCCACGGGTGTCAGGCTGATCGCCCTGGCGGACCGCTTCCACTGTCCGCGCACCTTCCAGCCGACGATGTCCTCCGCCCGCGCCCGCGCCGCCGCCGAGGCCGCCGACCGGGCGGCCCACGCCGCCGCGGTGACGGCCTACGCGGCGCTGGATCGCGACGCACTGCCCGGGGCGGCGCTGGCGCTGCTGGCGGAGCGGGAGTGAGCGCGGGCGGGCCATCCCGGTCCCGGTGTACGAGGGCGGGTGGGCCCTCCGCGTCCGGCGTACGGGGCGGGCGGGCCATCCCGGTCCCGTACGGCGGGGGCCGGGTGTCCCGGCGCCGTAGGTCCGTTGCGCCTTCCGGCCCGTACGGGCGGGGGCGCCCCGGCACCGTACGGGCGTGAGGTGGGCGCCCGGGTCCCGTACCGCGGGGAGTCGGGCGTTGTGGCCCGTACCGCCGTTGCTCACAGCACCACCGGCAGGGCCAGCAGATGGAATCCGTCGGCGGGCCAGTGGCCGAACTCCAGCGCCTCCCGGTCGACGGCGAGCGCGGTCGCGGGCCGCCGGACGAAGACCTGGTCCAGGAAGACCCCGGTGACCAGCCGCCCCAGCGCCGCGCCCAGGCAGTAGTGCGGACCGTGCCCGAAGGCCATATGGCCGTCGCCCCGCCCGAAGGCGCGGGCGAGGTCGAGGCGCTCGGGACCCTCCCCGTACTCCCTCGGGTCGTGGTTGGCGGCCAGCAGCCCCACGGTCACGGACGCGCCCCGGCGCAGCGCCGTCCCGGCGAAGGTGAAGTCCTCACGGGCGTAGAAGGACATCCCGACCCGTACCAGGGAGACCCAGCGCAGCAGTTCGGGCACGGCCGTCGCCAGCAGCTCCGGTTCGGCGCGCAGCCGGGCGAGCTGGTCCGGGTGGTCGAAGAGGGCGAGTGCGGCATGGGCGAGGAAGAGCGCGGGCGGGGTGATGCCGGTGTCGATCAGCAGGAAGACCACCGAGATCGCCTCGTCCTCGGTGAGCGTCCCGCCATCGGCGACCAGCGCCGAGATCAGGTCCCCGGTGGGCTCGGCGCGGCGGCGCCCGATGAGCGCCCGCACATACTCCACGATCCCGGTGAGTCCTTCGACGGCGCGGGTCCCGTCCCCGTAGGCGAAGTCACGGATCCACTCGCGCACCCGGGGCCGGTCCTCCTCGTCGACGCCCACGAGTTCGCAGATGACGGAGGTGGCGAGCGGATACGCGAGGTCGTGCAGCAGATCGACGTCCGCGCCGCTGCCTCGCCGGGCGGCGAGGTCGTCGAGGAGGCGGGCGCAGTGGCGCTCCACGAAGGGCCGCAGGGCGGTGATCCGGCGCGCGGTGAAGGCGCGGGTGAGCGGGGCGCGGCGGCGGGCGTGGTCCTCGCCGTCGAAGAGGCCGAGATGGCCGGAGAGGTACGTCGCGTACTCGGGCGGGAGCCCGGCGGACCCGGAGTCCATCAACTCCCCCTGGACATCCCCGCCCTGGGCGGCGACCTCCTCCGCGAGCCCGGGGACCGTGGTGGGGTCGCGGACCAGCCGGGGTTCGGTGAGGGCGGCCTTCACCTCCGCGTACCGGGTGACGAGGAGCGTCGGGATCCGCATGCCCGGCAGGACGACGGACGGCAGCTCGGGCCGGGTCCGCAGCTCGCCGTAGGCGGCGACGGGGTCCTGGAGCTGCTCGGGGGTGAGGTGCAGCGGGCTGGTGGTGTGGGGTGAGGTCATGCGGTGGAGCCTGCCGGGGGGTGGCTTCAGCGCGGTTTCACCGGGGTTTCAGCGCCGCCCGGGGTGTGTACCGGGGCCGGGGCCGGGCGGTGCCGTCGCGCCGCCCGGCCCGTGTGCGTCCCTGTGCCGTGTGCTCACGGCCGGGGGCTCCGGTGTGGTGAAGGTCCCGCGGGGCGCCCTACAGCACGGGCAGCCGGCGCGTGCCGCCCGGCTTGCCGCAGTACGCGGCCTCGGTGACCGGTGCGATGTCGACCCAGTCACCGTTGCGGTTGTTGGTGACGGAGTGGCTCCCGTCGTCCGTGGTCACGGCCTCGCTCTGGGAGCCGGGTGTGCCGCCCGTGTGTCCCCAGAGCTTGACGCCACAGCTGGTACGGAACGTGAAGATCCCCAGGCCGTAGCCGTCATAGGGGGTGCCGGGCGGGACGGGGGGCGTGGTCTTCATCGCCGCGAGGGACGACTTCGTCAGCAGCCGCCCCTTCAGCAGGGCGCTGAAGAACCGGTTGAGGTCCTCGCTGTTCGAGATGCCGTCACCGGCGGCGGCGAGCCAGGTCATGTTGTGCTGGGTGGCGTCGAGGGGCTTCAGCAGCGGGTGGAACAGCCTGGTGTAGGCCCGCCCGCTCGGCTTCGGCATCTTCGGGTCGGCGTCGGGGAAGACGGTGTTCCGCAGCCCCAGCGGCTTCACGACGCGCTCGTGGATCTCCTTGCCGTGGGAGTTCCCGGTGACCTTCTTGATCACCATCCCGGCGAGCACATAGCCGGTGTTGGAGTACTGCTGGCCCGCGCCGGGCGCGAAGGTCGGCGGGTGCGCGACCGCGAACTTCACCAGGGTCTCGGGCCGGTGGGTGGCGAACCGCTGGACGGGGAAGGTGGGCGGGTGGAGATAGTGCAGGTAGAACGCCGGGGCGCTGGTGTAGTTGTAGATCCCGCTGGTGTGGTTGAGCAGCTGCCGGATGGTGATCTTCCGGCCGTCGTTGCCGTTCCCCCGGACCAGCCCCGGGAGCCACTTCTCGACGGTGTCGTCGAGGTCGATCCGCTTCTCCTGCTCCAGCTGCAACAGGACGGTCGCCACCATGGGCTTGGTGATACTGGCTATTCGGAACTTGTCGTTCACCCCGCGCGGCGCGTTCGTGGCCAGGTTCCCGACCCCCGAGGTCGACTTCCACACCCCGTTCCTGTCGCTCACCCCGGCCAGCATCCCGGGGATGCCCGCCTTCACCACCTCGTCCATCGCCCGCTGGGTCGCCGCGTGCTTCGCGCCCCGCGCGTCACCGCCCCGCGCGTCCGCCGCCTGGGCGGGGACGGCGAAGGCGGTGACCGCTAAGGCCGCGGCGACGAGTCCGACGACGCTGGTGCGGGCGGCGGTGTGTCGTGCTGCCATACCGTGCTCCTCCGTGATCGTGGTGGTCCTGCGGTAGCGCACTCGCGGAAGCGGCTCCCGGGGCGTGTTGTCGTACGCGTCCGGGGGAGCCGCCCCGTCGGATGAAGACGCGACACGGGTCGGCGTGGTTGATGATCACGCCACCGTGATCACCGTGTCGCGGCGGACGGTCGCGCGCGCCGGTCGCCCGCCCGGTCGTGCTGACCGGTCGCACGTCCCGGCCGTACGTATCGGCCGTACGTATCGGCCGTACGTCCCAGCCGTCCGTATCGACCGTGCGCACCGGCCAGGCCCGCCGCTGACGGCCGGAGCCGGGCGGTCAGGACCGCCCGGCTCCAGGCCCGGGGCCGTGCACAGCCCGTAGAGCCAGGGAGACGCGGGGACACTCCCGGAACCCCTCAGGTCCCCGGCGCCCCGGAACTCCTCAGCACCTCAGGGCTCTGGTACCGCCCCTCAGGGCCTTAGAACAGCCCCTTGTGGCTCCCCCACCCCGCGCCGATCTTCTTCGTCCCCAGGAACGAGCCCTTCCCGTCCCCGTGGTTGGCCAGCAGCTCGCCCGCCGCGTTCCGGGACACCAGGTCGGTGTGCCCGTCGCCGTTGAGGTCCCCGCCGCCCACGAAGGCGTTGCGGCCGGTGCCCCACTTGGCCGGGAAGACGGCGACCCGGGTCTTGAGCTTCCCGGCGACCGACTTCACGCCGTCGTACCGCCACAGCCCGTACGCGGAGTCGACCGCCAGGACGTCGCCGTATCCGTCGCCGTTGAGGTCACCCGCGCCGAAGAACGCGCGGTAGGAGGTCTTCTTCGTCCCGAGGGTGACGCGCGGCTTCAGCTTGCCCTTGCCGTCGTCCGGGTAGAGGAAGACCTCGCCGGTCCGCGCCGACCACGCGACCAGGTCGGGGCGGCCGTCACCGGTCAGATCCCCGGGCGAGGTGAGGTTGGTGAACGCGGCCCAGCCCTTGCCGATCGCGGTGTACGTCTTCGGCGCTGGCGCCGTGCCACAGCCCGGCTGGTAGGAGCGCAGCTCGTCGCCGACCCGGATCAGCAGGTCGTTGCAGCGGTCGCCGTTGCCGTCGCCCATGGGCACGGCGAGGGTGGCCAGCGGCCAGCCGGTGGAGGCGGTGGCGCCGGAGTAGGCGCCCTTGCCGGTGCCATGCGCGAAGGACAGCGCGCCCTTCGCGCTGAGGGAGAGCAGATCGGCGACACCGTCCGGGCCCTTGGCGCCCGCGTGGTCGCGCCGGGGCGCGGCGGTGCCGCTGAGCTGGATCTCGCCGGTACGGGTCAGGGCCCGGCCCTGCCCGTCCGCCGGGGCGGCGCTCAGCGTCCAGGCGTAGGTGCCGTTGACGACCGGGCGGCCCTGGGTGTCCTTGCCGTCCCAGGCCGTCGCGAGGGAGCCCCGCACCGCGCCGCCGGAGAGCGTGCGGACCGTGGCCCCGGTGGTCTTGTTCACCACCGTGAGCTTCCAGGACGCGGCGGGCCTCGTCAGCCACCAGGTCGGCTTCCAGCCCCGGGCGATGTCCATGGTCGCGGGGGCGTCGGCGGTGACCGTCGCCAGCGGCGAGACGGGCACCCCGCTGGGCAGCACCCGGACGGTGTTCTTCTCGTCGAGATAGGCCACCGCGCCGCCGAACCGGTCCACCGACCAGCCCTTGCGGCGCTCGCCCTTGACCTGGCGGCCCGGGTCCACCTCGCGGGTGACCGGGGTGCCGGTGTGGAACGTGGTGAGCTGGAGGGTGCCGCTTCCGCCGTCCACGAGGAAGCCGTCACCGAGGAGGATCCTGCTGCTGGGATGGCCCGGGAGCGCGATCTTCGCCCCCGTACGCAGATTGACCACGCCCTGCTGCCGGAAGCCCGAACACGCCCAGTACAGCCACTCGTTCGCCACCTGGATCTCGGTCAGTCCGCAGGGGGCGCCCGTGCCGATGGGGCCCAGCGACCGGCCGGTGCGGAGGTCGGTGCGGTCCACCTGGCCGGTGGCCGTGCCGGTGTAGAGGAGATCGGGCCCGAGGGCGGCGGCGGTCTGCGGGCGCTGGAGCACCACCGGGGAGGCGCCCGTGGCGGCCTCCATGTCGAGCACGATCGTCTTCTCGGCGGGGTCGATGGTGCCCGGGTGCGGATACAGGCCGCTCTGGACCAGGGCGTACCGGCCGACCGCGTCGGTGAGGGTGCTGGAGCGCACCCCGGCCTTGGCCCGGCGCACCTGGCCGTCCGGACCTCGGCTGACGATCTCGGAGCCGATCCGCTCGTGCAGCACCCGGCCCTCGCCGTTGCTCAGCAGCCGGGCGCAGGAGACCTCCCAGCAGGGCTGGGACGACTGCGCGCCCTCGTTGCCGAGCCAGACCGGGGCGCCCGCCGAGCCGACCGTCCGCTGGTAGAACCCCTGCCCGCGCGGGCCGCCCAGCTCGGCCGTGCCCAGCGTGCCGCCGCCCAGGGTGAGCGCCTGGATCTCCACGGCGACCGGCGCGACCCGGTGGAGCTTCTCCAGCGTCGGCACCCCGCCGTCGGCGGGGGCCGTCACCCGCTGGAGGTGCCAGTCCGTGGCGGAGGTGCCGCCGACGACGGCGACTCCGCCCGGGGCGATCTGCTGGATCTCGCCGGACGCGCGCTCCAGGAGCGTGAGGGTGCGCCGGCCGTCGAGGGAGTACGCCGTCAGCTTCCAGTGCCGGGTGTCGGGCACCTCGGTGAGCTGGAGCGCCCAGCCGTCGACCAGGCCGACCGGCGCGGCGGCGATGTTGGGGAGCCGGACCGTGCTGCCCGGCTCCCCCAGCCGGTCCCGGTCCCGGACGTGGACGTCGCCCAGCGCGCCCTGCCAGGCGATCTGGCGCGGGGTCAGCAGGACCGTGGAGCCGAATTCCGGTGCCTCGATGACCTGGATCCGTCCGGTGGTCCTGTCCACCACACCGATATGGGTGGCCCGGTTGGTGTCGCCGCCGACCTCGAACCGGAACACCACATCCCGGTCGTCCCCGGCCACCGGCCGGACCGTGGCGAGGTTCGTTCCCGTGGGCCAGCCGCTCACCGGCACCCCGGGGGCGCTGAGATCCCGCGCGTCCCACAGGAGCCACTCGGCGATGTCCCGGGGGGAGTCGGAGCCGTAGCGCTGCACCACCAGCCGGTCCCCGAGCAGGGTGCGGGCGGAGTGGAGCGGCGGCAGCGCGATCCGCTGCTCGGTCCCGGCGAAGACGTTCTGGATGTACGAGCCGTCGTTCCGGTTGAAGTGCAGATACTCCTTGCCGGTCCCGAACTCGCCCGGCTTCGCCGCCCCGTCGATCGGGTTGAAGCTCTTCCCCGTCGCGAAGTCGGTCCAGCGGTACCCGGTCTCCTCGTCGGTGTGTACGTAGCCGTTGGCCCCGACCAGGCCGAGCCGGACGGCGTTCGGGGTGTCACGCCAGTGGGGCGCGATCTCGATGGGAGCGGGGTTCTGAGTGGTGGCCGTGGCGGCGGCGGTGACGGCGGCCGGAGCGCTGGCGAGCGCCGGTGTGGCGCCGATGACGGAGGTGCTGAGCGCGACGGCGACGACGAGCACCGTCCGCGTACGGACATGACGGGTCATGGTGATGGGTCCCTCCCCGGAACAGAAGAAGCCGGACGCGACCACGTCCTTTCCCGTCCCGCGGTGCGGTTCGGGCCCCCCGTGGTCGCGTCCCTGCCGTAAGTGGTGCAACAAGAGTGAAAGAAGAGGCGGTTGATGACAGAGACATGATTGCCGGATGGCGTGCGGAGCGCCAGCGGAGCCTCCGGATCCGGTCAAAATAACTCTTTGGCGGTGCCCGGACACGGACCGGTGGGGCGTACCCCGCTGGTACGGGAGGCATACGCGGTACGGGAGCGGCCCGGCCGCAGGTCCGGAAGTCGCCCGTCCGGTAAGGGAGTCACGCGGCCGACGCGGGCGGGGCTGAGCTGCCCCGGGGATGCCGCGCCCGGTGCGGCCCGTACTCGGCCGGTGCGGAAGGCACTCAGCCGGTGCCGACCGTGCTCGCCCAGTACGGAAAGCACTCAGCCGGTACACACGGCACACGTCCGCACGCACGGCACACGTCCGTGACGGAAGGCCCCCTGCCGCACAGGGCCAGGCCACCCCAGCCCTCCTCAGCGCACCGTCAGGCCACCTCGATGCCGAACTCCGACACCAGCGCCTCCAGCCCGCCCGGGTAGCCCTTGCCGCCCACCACGAACTCCCAGTTCCCCCCGGCCCGGCGCCGGAACGACCCCAGTACCAGGGCGGTCTCGCCCGGACGGCCGTCCGAGACCGGGAGCCGGTCCAGCTCGGTCCCGGAGGAGTCCAGCAGCCGGATGGCGGCGTCGGCGAAGCCGGAGAGATCGGTGCCGGGGGCCGCCGTGAGCGGGTCGACGGCCGCCGCGAGCACCAGTCGGTCGGCGGTGGCGGGCAGGGCGTCGAAGGCAACGCGCAGGGCGGCCCGGTCGGGGGCGGTCGGGGCCTCGGCCCGGATCTCGCCGCGCGGGCTGCGCGGATTGTTGAAGAAGACGAAGTAGTCGTCGCTGAGCACGCGCTGGCCCTGGCAGACAAGGGCGCAGACGTCGAGGGCGGCGGCGCCGGCCCAGGTCACGCCGAGGATGGTGTCGTCGGCGGCATCGCCGGGCTCGCCGCTTCCGCCCGTACCAGCGGCGGCAGCGGCGGCGGCGACCGCGCGCGAGTCCGGGACCGTGACCGCGTCCGGCGCCGTCCGCTGACCCGGGACCCCGGCCGGGCCGCGCTGACTTCCGGCCGCCCCGCCCTGGCTTCCGGGCCCGCCGCCCTGGCTCCCGGCCGCCCCGCCCGGCCCCAGCCGTCCGCGCAGCCCGTGCCGGTGCAGCAGGTCCACCAGCTCCGGCCCCGACACCAGTTCCAGCGGCTTGCCGTGCGCGAAGGTGTACGAACCCGGCCCGAAGCCGGACGTGGTCACCAGGACGCCCTTGTTGGCGCCGGTGGACTGGACTGTTCCGTACAGATCCCGGACGGCGGTCGGCGGGACGGTGTTCCGGTAGCGCTTGACCTGCACGACGATCGAGCCGCCCCGGATCGGGGTCGGGTCGACCGCGTCCACGTCCACCCCGCCGTCGCCCGAGCGCTGGGTGGTGACGGCCCGCATGCCCATCGCCCGGAACAGATCCGCGACCAGGGCCTCGAAGGCGAGCGGGTCCATCGCGAACAGATCCAGCTCCGCGTCACCGCCGTGCGAGACCACACCCGCGCCCACCTCGTCCGGGCGCCGCCCGGCACGGACCGCCGTGCGCTGGTCGGGGCGGGCGGAGAGCTGGCCGCGCAGGCCCTCGGTCAGACACTCCACGGCCAGCACCTGCTCCAGCCGGAGCGCGGCGAAGTCCGGTCGGGTCACCATGACCGTGGCGAGGACGATCCGGTCGGGACGGCCGGTCGCCGGATCGTGGTCGTCCACGAAACCGTTGAGCACCACCGAGTCCAGCACCCCGAAGCCGCCGTCCGCCGCGAAGAGTTCGCGGAGCGCGAGCAGCACACACTGGGCGAGCACCTCACGGTAGAGGGCCCGGCGCTGGGCGAGGGGACGGGCCGTCTCCTTGTCCTGCCCCGTGCTGGTGACATAGCGCACCGCCCTGATGGCCGGGACCACGTCGAAGCCGGGCAGCTCCCAGTCGACCACCAGCTGACGGGCGGCCCGGTCATAGGCGGCGGAGATCTGGCCCGGCAGCTCACCGGACCAGTCGGGCCCGGCGGCCGGGCCGCCCGGTCCGGTGAGAGCCACGGGCCCGGAGGTGAGAGAGGCGGGCCCGTCCAGTCCCGTGAGAGCGGCGGGCCCGGAGGCGAGGGCGGCGGAGAAGAACTCCACCACCGCCTCCGGATCGCCCTCGCGCACCGCCGTCGTCAGCTCCTCCACGCCCGCGTTGTGGCGGCGGACCTCGGCGAGCTGGCCGTGCGCCCACTGGTCATAGCGGCGCTGGTAGTCGGCGAGCTGGCGCTGACGGTGCTCCTCGGCGGCGTGGGCCGCGCGCCAGTCCTGCTCGTACCGCGCCCGCGCCTCCTGCCGCTCCCGCCGGGCACCCGATCCCCAGCCACCCGGCGCCTGGTAGCGCGCGGGGTCCGGCAGGGGTACGGGGACGGCGAGCTGACCCGGCGCGAAAGGCTCCAGCGCCTCCGACCGCCGCAGCGCGCGCACATCGAAGGCGGGTGACTGACAGCCGGTCGCCAGCAGGGTCTGGAGCGCGGCGACCACGGCGTCCAGCTCCTCGGTGCGGCGCCGGGCCTCCTCCGTACGGTGGCGGCGGTGCGCCTTCTCCCGCTCCCGCTGGTCACGCTCCAGCTCCGACTGGCGGGCCCGGGTGAGACGTTCACGCTCGCGCCGCGCCTGCGCCTCGGCCCGGTGCCGGGCCTCACGCTGTCGTTGCTGCTGACGCTGGGCCTCGATCCAGATGCCCATCAATCCGTCGGAGCGACGACGACTCATCGCGGTGGGCCCTCCCCGTGGGCGATATCCATCCCTGCCCGGTGACTCTAACCTCCCGGGCGCGGTCGCGGCCGACGCTCGCACCTGCCCGCCGCACGGCCCCGGCCGCCCGGGGAGAGCCGCGCTCCGGGCGGCGGCGCGTGGGTCAGCCGACGCGGAGCCCGCGTCGTTCAGCGCGGAGCCCGCATCGTTCAGCGCGGAGCCCGCATCGTTCAGCGCGGAGCCCGCGTCGATCGGGGCGGAGCCCGCGCCGGTCAGCAGGGAACCCCCGCCGGTCGGGGCGGAGCTGGCACCACCCGGGGCGGAGCCGGTACTGGGTGGTGCGGGACCGGTACCCGTCAGGGCGGACCGTGCCGTGTCAGTCGGCGCGGCGCGTACGCACCAGCCCCGACTCGTACGCGGCGATGACCGCCTGCGCCCGGTCCCGGACACCGAGCTTGGCGAAGACGCTGGTGATGTGGTTCTTCACGGTCTGCACCCCGATCCCCATCTCCGCCGCGATCTCCCCGTTGTCCAGCCCGGAGGCGATCAGCCGCAGCACCTCCACCTCCCTCGGCGTCAGCTCGGAGAGATCCACGGGCACCGACGGCATCCGTACGAAGGAGCCGATCAGCCGGGTCAGCAGCCGTGGCGCGACCACCGCCTCACCACCGCTGACGGTGTGCAGGGCGGCGGTCAGCTCCTCCGGCGAGACATCCTTGGGGAGGAAGCCCGAGGCGCCCGCCTTCAGCGCCCGCACCACGTACTCGTCCATGTCGAAGGTGCTCAGCACCAGCACCCGGCAGCCGGGCAGCTCGGCGGCGATCCGCTCGGTGGCGCCCACACCGTCGAGCACGGGCATCTGGATGTCCATCAGCACGACATCGGGCGCCAGCCGGTGCGCCGCCGCGACGGCCTCCCGGCCGTCGCCGACCTCACCGATGACCTCGAACCCGGGCGCATGGCGCAGGATGAGCGCCAGCCCCTTCCGTACCAGCGGCTGGTCGTCGGCGATCAGTACCCGGATGACACCCCGGCCCCCCTCGTCTGCGTCCCCTCTGGCGGCGTCGGACAAGGTCATCGCGGTCTCTCTCCCTCTGCTGGCGGTACGAACGGTCTGCGGCCGTCAGGAACGGCGGAACAACAAGTGGGCGGGTGGCCGGACAGATGGTCCGGCGGCCGGCGCGACGGAAGTCCGGCAACGGAGTCACCGTCACGGCGGTCCGGGCGCCGGCGGGAACGGTCGCGTACCTCCCGCTGCCGGAGGAACGACCACGGATGTCCGGGTGCCGGAGGGCGGTTCATGGCCGTACCGGCGCCGGCGGGAACGATCACCGACCTCCCGTCGCCGGCGGAACGACGCGCACCCGTTCCGGTTCACCGCCGCACGGGAATCCTCGCCGCCACCCGGAACCCGCCACCCTCCCCCTCCCGGGCCCCCGCCTCCAGGGCTCCGCCGTGCGCGGAGACCCGTTCCCGCATACCGCGCAGCCCGTAGCCGCTGCTGACGGTCGGCGGGAGGGCGACCGGGCGGCCCGGCGCGGGGGAGGGGCGGCCCTCGTCGAGGATCTCGACCGCGATCTCACCGGGCCGGTGGACCAGCACGACCTCGGCCCGGGTGGGGCCCGCGTGCTTGCGGACGTTGGTGAGGGCCTCCTGAACGATCCGGTAGACGGTGAGGCCCACGCTCTCCGGGACCGGAACCGGCTCACCGCTGGTGCGGAGGTCGACCCGGAGCCCGGTGGCCCGGCACTCCCCGACCAGCCGCCCGAGGTCACCGAGCCCGGGAGGCGCCCAGGAACCGTCCCCGGTACCGGCGTTCCCGGCACCGGCGTTCCCGGCGGGGTCCTTCGGGGGCGCCAGGTCATCCGGGTCCGCGTCATCCGGGTCCGCCGGACCAGGGCCTCCCGCCCGGCTCGGGGGCTCGTCGGCGCGCAGCACCCCCAGCAGCTGCCGCATCTCCCCGAGCGCGGCGCTCGCGGAGTCCTCCAGCGTGCCCAGAGCCTCCCGGCAGGCGGCCGGGTCCCGGTCCATCACGGTGCGGGCCGCCCCGGACATCAGCCGCATGGTGGTGATGTGGTGGGCGACCACGTCATGCAGCTCGCGGGCGATACGGCGGCGCTCGTCGGCGACCGCGCGTTCGGCCATGAGCTGTCGGCTGAGCCCGGACCGGTGGCGCCAGACGCGTACGCCGACGCCGACGGCCACGGCGAGACAGATCTCGGTGATGTTGGCGGTTATCGTCAGCTGGGTGTCCCAGGTGACGGCCCGGGCCCCGCGCACCGTCTCCACCGTGAGCGCGACCAGCGCCGCGAGGACCACGGTGGTGGTCCGGCAGATGGTGGTGACGGTGTAGAGGGCGATGGCGGCGGCGATGGCGACGCCGTGCTCCAGGGGGGTGATCACCGTCCCGGCGAGCAGGATCGCGAGGACGAGGAGCAGGGTGACGACCGGCCGGCGCCGCCGGGCGAGCAGCGGCACGGCGGAGACGATCAGGACGAGGACACCGCTGGTGGTGGCCTCGGGCCCCTCCATACGGCTGGTCATGAGGTAGTCGGCGACATCGATGACGATCGCGGCGAGGACCAGCAGCAGCTCGGCCGACAGCGCACTCGCCCCGGCGACCCGGCGCCGGGCCCGGTCGGCGAGCTCTACCCCGTACCGCAGTGCCCTCCCGTACCGCGTTCCCGATCCAGGTCCCGTCCCCGTCCCCGATCCTGGTCCCGGCCCTGATCCAGGCCCCGGTGCTGATCCCGCCCCTTGTCCTGACCCCGTCCCCCGTCCGCCGGAACCCGGGTACGCGTCCGCCTGGGTCACGGCGCTCCCACCCCGGCACACACCCTCATCCGCGCGACCTCCCTGACCCCGGCCCTCTCGAATCTCCCGGCAGCCACCCTGACAGCACGGAGGGGGAACGCCCCGGTCGGCGGGAAGACCGCTCCCGGGCGCGGCGCCTGGGGTGACGGACGGCGGCAGGGCAGGCCGGTCGGGAGCCATCCGGCGTCTCCTTCTGCTCGTCCACCCGCTGGTCGGCGGCACACACGTACGGACTCCCGCACACGGACTCCCGCACGTCGGGGAGACCACAAGCCTAGAACCGGAACCCAGGACCCTGGTCCTGGGCGGCAGCGGGACGGGTACCCGGGTACCGGCACACGGCCCTTCCCACGCCCGATGCCCGGACCCCGTGCGGGGTGATGCCCTGGAGTCAGGCCGCGGCACACGCCGTGGCACCGGGAAGGGAAGTTCATGGTCCGCAGTCTCACCGCACTCGCCGTACGCCATCGGTGGGTGACGATCGTCGTCTGGTTCCTGCTGGGGGCGGCGCTGACGGTCACCGGCCAGTCGATGATGTACGACGCGTCGGGATCACAGGCGAGCGACTTCCTGCCCCGGGAGTACGGGTCGGCGGCGGCGCTGCGGATCGCCGAGGAGGAGTTCGGCGAGAAGCCCGACCCCAACGCGGTCACCATGCTGGTGGCCCGCGAGGACGGCGGGAAGCTGACCGCCGCCGACCGGGGGCGGATCGGGGCGGTCGCGAAGGAGCTGGGAGCGCGCCAGGTCATCGCGCCGAAACCCGAGATATTCCTGATGACGGACCACTCCCAGGTCCCGAAAGTCGGTCTGGGCGCCCCGGCCCCCGACGGCTCCTTCCAGCTGCTGACGGCCACCCTCACCGGCAACGCGGCGGACCCCGGGCTCCAGGACGTCTACCGCGCGTTCCGCGCCGACGCGAAGGCCGCGTTCGGTCAGGAGGGGCTGCGGGCCGGGTTCACCGGCGGGATCGCGAACTCGGTCGACGCGTTCGACGCGGGGGAGATCCGGGAGAAGGTCATCGGCGCGGTCACCATGGGACTGATCGTGCTGATCAACGTCCTGGTCTTCCGCAGCCCGCTCGCCGCGTTCCTGCCGCTGGTGGCGGTGGCGCTGGTCGGTGGGGTCGCCTCGGGCGCGGTCGCGGGGACGGCGCTGCTCTTCGACATCGAGCTGGACGCGTCGATCCCGTCCCTGATCGCGGTCGTGCTGCTCGGCATCGGCATCGACTACTTCCTCTTCCTGCTCTTCCGCTTCCGGGAGCTGCTGCGCGACGAACCCGGCATCGACTCGGTCACCGCCGCCACCAGGACGGCGGGCCGGGTGGGCAACGCCATCACCTCCGCCGCGCTGACGATCGTCGCGGCCTTCGCCACCCTCGGTCTCGCCAGCTTCGGCCAGTTCCGGGTGCTGGGGCCCGCCATCGCGGTCTCCGTCCTGGTGATGCTGCTGGCGAGCCTGACCCTGATGCCCGCGCTGCTCGCGGTGACCGGGCGGGGCATGTTCTGGCCCGCCCGCGCCTGGCGCCGTCAGCCCTCCACCGACGGGACCGGCGCCCGCCTCGGCCACGCCATCGCCCACCGGCCCGGCCGCTGGGCCCTGGCGAGCGTGCTCGTCCTGGTCGCCCTGGCCGCCGGATCCCTCGGCATCACGATGAACTACGACCAGCCCGCCCACGACAAGACGGCCGCCACCCGCACCGCCGACGAGATCGCGGACGCCCTCCCGGCGGGCGCGGCCGACCAGCACACCGTGTACATACGATCCGGGGACGGGCCCCTCGACGCCGCCGCCCTCACCAGTCTGACCTCGGCCCTCGGCCGCACCGACGGCGTGGGGCAGGTCGGCCGCCCACTCCTCAGCGACGACCGCACCGCCGCCCGTCTCGATGTCGCCCTCTCCGTGGTCTCCGACAGCCAGCGGGCCCGCGACCTGATCACCGGCCCCATCCGCACCACCCTGGCCCAGGCCGCGCCCGACGGCACCGAGGCCCACATCACCGGCACGGCGGCCGTGTACGCCGATATCGCCACCGCCGTGGACAAGGACCTCCGCCTGGTCTTCCCGGTCGCGGCGGGCCTGATCCTGCTGATCCTGCTGGTCCTGCTGCGCTCCCTGGTCGCCCCGCTGATCCTGATGCTCGCCGTCGGCCTGGGCTTCGCGGCCACCCTGGGCGCCTCGACCCTCCTCTTCCAGCATCTGCTGGACCGGCCGGGCGTGATGTTCACCCTGCCGCTGGTGCTCTTCCTCTTCGTGGTGGCCCTGGGCACCGACTACACCATCCTGGTCACCGACCGCCTCCGCGAGGAGATGGCCCTCGGCCGCTCCTCCCGCGACGCCGTCGCCGAGACCCTCCGCCACACCACCCCCACCATCACCACGGCGGGCTTCATCCTGGCGGCCTCCTTCGCCACCCTGGTCGTCAACCCCGCCAACCAGGAGATCGGCTTCGCCACCACCCTCGGCATCCTCCTCGCCTCCCTCCTCCTCTCCCTCCTCCTCGTCCCCTCCCTCGCCTCCCTCCTCGGCCCCACCCTCTGGTGGCCCACCCGCCCCACCCACCCCCGCCACCGCGGCCCCCACCCGGAAACCCCTGAGCGGGACGCATACCGCGAGCGGGAGGAGACGGGGGTGTACGGGAGGCGGTAGGGGGCGGTGCGGGCTCCACACCTTGCGTCAGGTAGATGTGCCCGACTTGGCGGAATGGCGCAGCGCCATGAAGTATCGATCCACTTCGATGATTTCTTCCTGCGTCAGCACGGGAGGATCGCCATCCTGCTCCAGTACTCGCCACAGGAAATCCTCGTCCAAAGCGATTCCATAATGCTCCACGTAGTCTGCGGCATCACCGCGCCAGTAATACTCGCCATCGGTGAGAAGGCCGCTGCCGCCGGAGGTCCCAAATTTCGATCCCAAGATATCTGTGGTGTACTCCATGATGGCGAGCACCACGCTACCCTTCCGAAGGTAGGCGGAGGCAATCTTTCGTAGATCGCGATCGAGCTGGTCAACCAAGGTGGACATTTCCTCGGCGCGCAGGCTGTATCGTGATTGGCTCTCCAATATGCTCAGAATGCCAACGGGTTTGACTTCTCGCATGAGCTTTCTCCGGATCCGGTCACTTTACGATGGGGTCGCCTAGTGGCCCATCAGGCCATTCTCGCACCAACCCTGTGTCTGGGTCGATATCCACCATGTGAGGGCTTGCGTGCCGCACCTCTACCCCGAGAATCTCAGACAGCTCCCGCGCTGCCGCAACGCCTCCATGGCAGGTGACCATCTGGATGGGGCCACCTTTGTAGTGTGGATTCTCCAGAACTGCGTCGGCTATCTGCTGAGGATGCGTGATCATTCCATCAACGCGAAAATTCCCATCTGTGTCTCCATGGACGATCAGGTCGTGCCCTGCGGCTCCGCGTGAACGTAGAAGGTTTTGTAGAGTGTTGGCGTCGTCGCCGATTGCCGTAGCCGTCTCTGTGTGGCGCACCGTTGCACCACTTGCCAGGAAGGAGTCCATGGGTCTTCCTTCGCGCGGCAAGCAGGGAGCGAGCCCAATGGGGTCAATGCCTTTATGTGGATTGTGAACGTAGGCGTTGGGATTCGGTGCCGGACTGAGTCCGAGTGGGTCTGGTGTGATATATCGCGCGCACTCAGGGTCGTAGTGCCGAAAGTAGTTGTAGTGAAGCCCCGTCTCCGGGTCGTGGTACTGCCCCGGAAATCGCAGTGGCGTGTATGTGGTCGCGTCCCGGTTCCACGTCGTGGTCCCCCACAGCGTGGTCCGGGTCCGCCAGGCGATCTCGCCCTGCTCCCCGACGAGTTCGGTAGGTGTGCCGATCAGATCCGTGGCGATGGCGTAGAAGCGCTGGTCCACGATCTCCTGTGGTGATCCCGCCGCACCGATCCGCTCGGTCTGGGCGAGAGGACGCACACCCTGGTGGTCCCAGGTGATCGTGACCGGCTGGGGAAGCTCCGGTGAGCTGGTGGTCTGCTCGCAGAGGACGGTGCCGTCCCAGGCGAAGCGTGTCTCTTCGACGACGGTCTCGCCGTCGTCAGCGAGGCGCTGTTTGGCTGTACGGCGGCCGAGGGGGTCATAGCGGTAGCGCCAGCGGGTGCCATCGGGTGTGGTGACGGCGGTGAGCCGGTTCTCCGTGTCCCAGGTGTAGTGCCAGCTGTCGGGCTTGCGGGAGAGACGGGTCTTCTGCCGCAGAGTGACCCGGCCGAGGGCGTCATGTTCGTAACGGACGTTCCCGGCACGGGTGAGTACGGTTCCGTCATAGGCACGTGCCCCGGTCGCCTCATGCCCAGGGTGTGCGGAAGGCCACGACGCTGCACTCTGGTTCCCGGCCACGTCGTAGACGTAACTCTCCTGCCAGCCGGGCGCGCTGACCGTCGTGACGCGGCCTACCGCGTCCAGCTCGAAGCGAGACGGGCCGCGCGATTCGTCCTCGATCGCGGTGAGGTGCCCGTCCGCACGGTAGGTGTAGGCACGACGGTTGAGGGTGCGGCTGTCATGGGTGAGGAGTTGCTCGGTGAGTCGGCCAGTCTCGTCCCAGGTGGAGTCGACGGCCAGGAACTCTCCGAAGGACCTGCTCCGCTCGCGTCCGGCCGCGTCATGGGCGAAGGTGATCCGCTGTTCGCCGCTGGTCAGTTCGGTCGGTCTTCCGGCTTGGTCGTAGCCGTAGGCGGTTCGTTTTCCCGTGGGCGTGGTGCGCTGGATGCGGCGGCCGAGGGAGTCGTATCGGTAGGTGCTGACGTGGCCGTCGGCCATGACCGTGGTGAGCAGCCCGCGCCGGTCGTAGTGGTGGAGCAGCTCTCCGTCCGGCCCAGTCGCCCGGACCAGACGGCCGTTGGCATCGTGGGCGTAGGTCGTAATCTGTCCGCCCGCGTCCTTGCGGACGACCCGGCCCAGCGGATCCCGTGTGAAGGAGATTCCGCCCCCGAGCACACCGGTGCGCCGAGACAGACGCCCGACGGCGTCCAGTTCATACCTCAGCTCCCGGTCGTCGAAGTCGCTTTCGGAGATCAGCCGTCCCGCCGCGTCGTAGGCGTAACCCCATCGCTGTCCCAGTGGATTGGTGACCTCGGTGAGGCGGAGTTCGGCGTCGTGACGGAACTCGTAGCGCGTTCCGTCGGGCCCGGTGCGTGCCCGCAGGAGGTCGAAGTGGGTGTATTCGAAGCGTGTGGTCTGGCCGAGAGGGTCGATGCGGCTGAGGAGGTTGCCTTCACCGTCGTAGGTCCAGGACTCCGCCGATCCGTCCGGGCCGATACGGGAAGCCAGCTCACCGTCAGGGCTCCATGTGTAGCGCGTAGCCGCGCCGAGTGGGTTGGTGACGCTCAGCGGACGCCCGAACGGGTCCCTTTCGTAGTGGTCGCGGTGACCGAGCGGGTCGCTGATCTCCAAGGGGAGTCCGGCGGGGTCGCAGCGCACGCCCGTCACCGCGCCGAGTGGGTCGGTGATCGAGGCGAGACCCCCTTGGGGGTTGTACGCGTAGTGGGTGGCATGTCCGGCCTCGTCGATCACGCGGACGCGGTTGCCGCGTTCGTCGTACTCCTGCCGCCAGGAGGTTCCGTCCGGGTGGACGAACCGGGTCGGATAGCCGTCCTCGTCGTACTCGGCCCGTCGTACGGCACCGTCGGGCCAGGTCACAGCGGTCAGTTGACCGAACTCGTCATAATCGAGGCTGGTCGTATGCCCCAGCGCGTCCGTCCGCCCCGTCTGGTTCCCCCGCTCGTCATACGTGAACCGCGTCGTATGCCCCAGCGCGTCCGTCGTCGCGACGACCCGGCACCGCTGGTCGATGACGTGGCGGGTACGGTGGCCTGCGGCCGTGGTCAGGGTGGTGGTGCGGTGGCCGGTGGCGGGGTCGGGGGAGCTGTAGGTGAGGGTGAGCTGGAAGTGGCCCGCCTCGCCGCCCTCGGCTATGCACCGGTCCTGGCCGTCGTACACGTAGTCGTAGCGGCTCCCGTTGGAGTCGATCCAGGCGATCACCCGCTGTTCGTCGTCGTATGCGAAGGTCAGGGTGGCCCCGGACGGTTTGGTGACGGCGGTCAGGTTCCCGCCCGAGTACCCGTACGTACGCACCGGATGAACCGTGTCCCCGTCGAGGAGCCCGAGCCCGGTCACCCTTCCCTCCGCTGTGCTCAGCGTCAGGTGGTAGCCCCCGGAGTGCACCAGCGCCAGCGGTGTCCCGTCCCCGGCACGGTCCACGCTGATCGTGTTCCCGTTCCGGTCGGAGATCTGCGTCAGCCAGGCGTCTCCATCCTCCTCGCCGCCAACGGCCCCGCCCCCGGCCCCGGGCGCGGTGAAGTGCCGTACCAGTCCGCTGACCGGGTCGGTGACGGTGTAGTCCCCTCGCTCGTCACGGGCCAGGCGCGCCCGTCCCGTCCCTGTCTCCGGGAGGGTCGCCACGCCCGGTGCGGGATGCGGATAGGTGAGGAGCATCCCGTCCGCCGTCACATGCACGACGCCGACCGGGTCGATCTCCAGTCGTTCGTCCACGGTCGAGGACCAGGACGGGCCGAAGAACCGGCCCACCCGGTATCCGGACTCCACCCGTCGGGTGAAGACCAGTGGGAGGGTGCCCGGAAGGGCCACATCCGTCTGGGGCAGGAACATCCGGCCGGTCGCCAGGTCGACGGGGTCCGTCCCCTTGGTCGGCTTGGTTCCGTCGCCCCGGTCGTGGGTGCCGGGCGGGGAGCCGTCGACCGCGCCACGGCCCTTGCCGGCGTCGGCCGCCAGGTCGGCGCCCTCCTTGAGTACCCGCAGGCCCTTGACCCCGGCGCCCGCGCCGCCGGTCGCCACGGTCAGCGCCACGTCGGGCAGGAGTCGTCCGAACCCCTCGGCCGGGTCCTTCATAAACCCGTCGACCATGCGTTTGCCCGTGCCCCAGGGGTCGTTGGCGACCTGCACCAGCCCCGCCGCCGTGTTGTTCAGCGACAGCAGATACTCCGCCGGGTGCGTGATGTTGTACGGGTCCAGCGGGTTCACACTCCGGACGAACGACAGCAGCCCCGCCGTGCCCTTGATCACCCCCGCCCCGACATGGGTCCCGATCACCTCCAGCTCGCCGAGGCCGTCGGTCACCTGCTTCCCGTACGACGGCTTCGGCGGGGCCGCGTCCCGTGCCGCCGTGACCGCCGAACGCGCGCGCTCCGCCGCCTCGTTCCGCTGCTTGCGCGCCTCCGCGAGCAGCTCTTGGGCCCGCTGCATCCGCGCGGTGCCCGGATCGGAGAACTCGCCCGGCCGTGCTGGCAGGGAGGACGGGTCACGGTCCTCCGCCGGGCGCGCGTTGTAGGCGTCCACGGCCTTGTTGAAGGTGTCGACCTTCGTCTTGTGTGCCTCCGCCGCCTCCTCGGACGCCTTGGTCCCCGCCTTCCACAGGTCGATCGCGGTCTGGGCCTGCCCCTGCGCCCACTCCACCGTGGAGGCGAACGAGTCCAGCGCCTTCGCGGCCTTCTCCAGCGCGTCCGACGCCTTGAACCACTTCGGTGGCTGGGTGGCGACCTTCTCCCGGAACGCGTCCGCGCCCTCACCCTTCAGATCCGAGGAGTCGGCTCCCTTGAGCCCCTCTCCGACGGTGGTGAACGCGGCGCCCAGGTCGGTCAGATGGGATGCCGTCGACCGGAGCTTCGACGGCGATCCGTACACCAGCCGGGTCTTGTCCTCCGTCTGTCCGAGGTCCAGCTCGTCGACCTCGGCGCCCATCCGGTTGGCGACCGACCGGGAGGTGTCGCGGACCCAGTCCGCCCCGGACTCCCACCCGACGTCCTCCAGCCGGTCCGCCGTCCACTCCCCGGCGTCCTCGACCCGGTTCCCGACCCACTCCACACCGTCCTCGACGGCGTCCTCCACCACATCCGGAGTGATGTCCTTGACGAAGTCCCCGATACCCAACGCCTGTCTCCCCCCTGTACTGGACCGCTGGCCTTACCGCGCGACCGCTGACGGCCGGCCCCCGGGACGGCTCACACCGCTCAGAGGCAGGCCCGGCCGGGGCAGGACACCCTCACCCCGTGGCGACTTGGCGCGCCCGCCGCCTGAGCACCTCCCTCTCACCCGCCGCCTGAGCACCTCCCTCTCACCCGCCACCCCCCTCCCGTGCCGCCCGCTCCTGCGGCGAGGGGCCGAAGGTCTCGTCCACCGCCCGGTCGAAGGCCCCCTGGTCCACTCCGAGCGCCTCGTTGAGGATCCGGGACCGCTGCCCACCCGCCCCCTCCGTCACCAGGGCCCGCCCGGTGTCCTTCCAGGTCTGCGCGGCTTCCTCGCGCGCCCGCTCGAAGGACTCCCCGCTGTAGTCGGGGTTCAGGTAGTCGGGTGTGAACACCTCGCCCCAGCTCTGCCGGGTGACCTCTTCCTCGGAGGCGTGGGGGTTGCCGACGACGGAGTTGAGCGCGACCTTGAGGGTGCCCTGGCGGTACTGGTCCTCCTCCCACACCCTTCCGGCCGCGAGCCCCAGCGCGGCGGCGAGCGTGTTGGCGTCCTGGACGAGTGCCCGGACGCCCCACTCCCAGCGCTCGCAGAAGTCCTCGAAGTCGGTGGAGAGACCGTGGTGCCCCGCCTCCATCCCGGTCAGTGACAGATCGGAGAGCCCTTTGCCCATCACGGACCCGGTGGCCGAGCCGACGTCCCGCAGTTCGACGATGGCGGCTGTCAGCCCCTGGGTGATCTTCTGGGTGCTCTCCCGGTCGAACCTGAGGTCCTCGTAGCCGCTCACTCCCGCCCGCCCTCCTCCTCCGTGCCCACCAGGGCGACCGTGTCGGGGACCACTCCGGCCACGGGCGGGAAGAGCATGGAACCGTCCGGGTCGGCGATGTTCACCGCGACTCCGGCGGGCTCCTCCATCGCCGGGATGACCTCGTCGAGCAGCCGGGCTCCACGTATTTCCGCGTACTCCCACTCGCGCCCGCTCTCCTGGGCCCCGCGCGCCCGCGCGAACCGCGCCAGGGCCTCCGCGTCCGTGAAACCGCAGATCCACCGCACACCGCCCAGCCGCGCGGTCCACAACCCGCCGCCGTCCACGGGCACCAACAGCAGCGCCCGCCTCAACTCGCCCACCAGTGCTCGGGGATCGCCCTCGCCCCGTCGGCGCTCCTCGATCCGTCCGGCGAGCGCCGCCCCCGTCTCCGTACTCATCCGCGTACCTCCCCGTGCCGACGCGGTCATCCGCTCGGGACGGCGGACAGCCGTCCGATGCCATTCCAGCATTCACCGGCCCACTGACATCGGGCGGTTCGGGCTCCGACCCACCCCGCACCCCGCCGGACACGGCCGTACACCGGCGAACTCCCAGCTCCAGCGGGTTCTCGTCATCGGTCACCGCATCCCGGCCGCACCAACCGAGAGACGGCGTTACGGTTCCTTTCACGAAATCCGCACAAGGGGAGACCTGAGCGATCCGCACGCATCGCCCCTGCCACTCCCCGCCGGGCCGCCACCGCGACGCCCGCCTCGCTCCCGTCACGGCAGGCCCCTCACCCCGCCCAGCGATACAGCTCGGCCCACTGTTCGGCGGTGAGGCTCTTCGGCAGGGCCATGGCACCGATCCGCCGCTCCCGCAGCCAGCCGTGGACCCCGCGTCGCACCCCGGGCCCCGCGACCTCAGCGACGATCTCGGCCAGCCCCCGTCCCTTCCCGGTGAACACGGCGTGGACGAAACCCTGGTAGCGCCGGAGTTCCGTACGAGGAAGAAGAGGTTGCCGTCGTCGCGTCATGGTCAAGACCCCGGCGTCCACCCCCGGCCTGGGCCGGAACGCCGCCGCTGGAACGCGTTCCACCAGCCGGAAGCCGAACCACGGCCACCACTGCGCGGTCATCATGGTCGCCCCACCGACCCCCGCCCGCCGCCGTGCCACCTCCCACTGCACCACCAGGACCGCCTCGGTCCACCCGGGGGCGTGCAGCACGTGCCGCAGCATCACCGTGGTCTGGTGGAACGGCAGATTGCCGACCAGGACATGCCGCCCGGCCGGCAGCGGGTACCGGAGGAAGTCCCGGTGGACGATCTCCGTGGGCGACACCACCCGTCGCGCCAGCCGTCCCGCGAGCCGCCCATCGATCTCGACCCCGGTCAGGCGCCTGCCCAACCTCTGCAACGGCAGCGTCAGCGCGCCGTCGCCGGGCCCGATCTCGATGATCGGCCCATCGGTGGCGGCGACGAGACCGACGACGCTCCGGATGGTGTTCTGGTCGATGAGGAAGTTCTGACCCAGCTCATGACGGCCAGGACGGTATGCAGGCACAAGATCTCCGCGGCTCCGAGGTGAGCCGGGCAGCACGAAGGAACCACCCGGCGACTGACTCGCTCAGGCGGCGGTCTCCTCCCCCTCAGAGAAGCGGGAGACGGACAACCCGCCGCTCTACGCGGCGGTACCGGGTCAACGCGATCCCACAGCAAACCCCTGCGATCCCACACATGCGCCGCACGCTACCCGGACCCCTCGGCCCGGGGACACCGCTTTTCGCCTGGCCGGGTGCTCCGCTCCTCCAGCCATCACCGAGCCCTTGAACGCGGTCGCCCGCCGGTAGCGCCCACGGAACCGGGCACCATCCTCCGGCGGCCATGAGCGGCCCGCACCCGGTATCTGATCAGCCGCTCATCCCGGGACCCGCGCCCTCTGGCACCCGACACCTGACCCGCCCCGGACAACGACAAAGCCCCAGGTCGCTGACCTGGGGCTTCGTTCAAGAGCGGATGACGGGAATCGAACCCGCGCTATAAGCTTGGGAAGCTCATGTTCTACCATTAAACTACATCCGCGCGCCGTACCCGGTGATCAATAACCCCGAGCCGCTGGCTGCGCCCACTGTACCCCATCCCGTCACCCCGGCCGAAGCCGTCATGTGCCCGTCGCCGCCGGTCGGCGCGATCGTGGTGCGCCGTACCGCAGTTGGGGCGTACCGTGTGCGGCGGCCGGGTGGCGTGCGAGGGTTCGGCGGGGGCTCGGGCGAGTGGCGGAGTGCCGCTGGCGAGGGTCTGTTGCTCATCCCCTAATGTGGTCTTTCGTCCGCATTCGCTGGGAAAGGGACTCATGGACTTGATGGAGCGCACCGTCGTCCGCTGTGCCGCTGGGCACGTCTTCGCAACCGCCTCGTTTCCGCTGCAGCAGCTCGGGGCCGGGCGGATCGGACCCGGACGGCTGGTCCGGTGTCCACGGTGTGCGCGGCTGCGCAGTGTCGTCCCCGTCGAAGGGGGCGTGACCGGGGCGGGAGCCGGGGTCACGCGGACGCGGTAGGCGTCGTGCCGGAGCGGTGGGTGTGCCCGTCAGGGGTACGCCCACCGGTCGTATTCGGGCCCCCGTGGGCTGGTCCGCGGCCGTCCGAGTAGGGGTGGTCTGCGTGCTCTGCGTATCCTCGGGGGGTGCTTCTCTCTGACAAGGATATCCGGGCCGAGATCGACGCCGGGCGGGTACGCATCGACCCGTATGACGATTCCATGGTGCAGCCCTCCAGCATTGATGTGCGTCTCGACCGCTATTTCCGGGTGTTCGAGAACCACCGCTACCCCCACATCGATCCCGCCGTCGAGCAGCTGGATCTGACCCGCAAGGTCGAGCCGGAGGGCGACGAGCCGTTCATCCTCCACCCCGGTGAATTCGTGCTCGCGTCGACGTACGAGGTCATCGGCCTGCCCGACGACATCGCCTCGCGACTGGAAGGAAAGAGCTCCCTCGGTCGGCTGGGGCTGGTCACCCACTCCACCGCTGGGTTTATCGACCCCGGTTTCTCCGGCCATGTCACGCTGGAGCTCTCGAATCTCGCGACGCTGCCGATCAAACTGTGGCCGGGTATGAAGATCGGGCAGCTGTGCATGTTCCGGCTCAGCTCGCCGGCCGAGTATCCGTACGGGAGCGAGCGCTACGGCTCCCGCTACCAGGGGCAGCGCGGACCGACCGCGTCCCGTTCGTTCCAGAACTTCCATCGGACCCAGGTGTGACCATGAGCGATGTACGAGAGAACCTGACGTACGAGGGGTTCGGCGGCGCCGTCCGGGAGCTGGCGCAGACGATCGCCGATGACGGGTACGAGCCGGACATCGTGCTCTCCATCGCCCGGGGCGGTGTTTTCGTGGCCGGTGGGCTGGCGTACGCGCTCGACTGCAAGAACATCCATCTGGTGAATGTCGAGTTCTACACCGGTGTAGGCACCACGCTGGAAATGCCGGTGATGCTCGCGCCGGTGCCGAACGCGATCGACTTCTCCGACAAGAAGGTCCTGATCGCCGATGATGTCGCGGACACCGGGAAGACCCTGAAGCTGGTCCATGACTTCTGTGTGGACCATGTCGCCGAGGTCCGTTCCGCCGTCATCTACGAGAAGTCGCACTCGCTGGTGAAGTGTGAGTACGTGTGGAAGCGCACCGATGAGTGGATTAATTTCCCCTGGAGCGTGGAGAAGCCGGTCGTGAGCCGGAGCGGACAGGTCCTCGACGCCTGACCGGGGCCTGTGACCGCGGACGACGGCGGCCCTTGAGCGGATGCATCCGCTCAAGGG
>NZ_JBHVHF010000044.1:0-37395 GCF_042800315.1 Streptomyces sp. NPDC057638 | reverse complement strand
GCGATCGAGTGATCGCGGGGCACCGCCGTTCGTCTGAACCGGTACGGGACGGACCAGCCGTCACCGGGTACGGGACGGACCAGCCCGCTACCGGGTACGGGCTAGACCAGCCCGGCTTCCTTCAGCATCTCCAGGGTCTTCTGGAGCGACTCCAGCTTGCCCAGGTCGATCTTGGGGGCGTCGAGGGAGTCCAGCGCCGGGAGGCCCTTGACGGCGGAGGTCACGCCGGAGGCCAGCGGGTACTCCTTGGTCTCGTTGGCGAAGTAGGTCTGCGCCTCGCTGGAGAGCAGGAAGTCCACGGCCTTCTCGGCGGCACCGGACTGTCCGCCCGCCTTGAGGACGCCGACGCCCGCCGCGTTGATCAGGGCGCCCGGGTCGCCGCCCGGCAGGAAGTGGATCTTCGCGTTGACCTTGTCGGCGCCGACCTCGGCGACCTTCTCGTACCAGTAGTAGTGGTTGATCAGGCCGAGGGAGACCTCGCCCTTGTCCACCGCGTCGAGCACGACGCCGTTCTTCGCGTACTGCTTGGCGCCGTTGGCCTTCAGGCCCTTGAGCCACTTCAGGGTGGCGGCGTCGCCCTCCAGGACGCGCATGCCGGTGACGAAGGCCTGGAAGGAGGCGTTGGTGGGCGCGTAGCCGACCTTGCCCTTCCACTCCGGCTTCACCAGGTCGTGGACGCTGTCGGGCGCCTTCGGGGCCTGCTTCGGGTTGTAGGCGATGACGCGCGAGCGGCCGGAGACGCCGACCCAGTCGCCCTCGCCGCCGCGGAAGGCGGTGTCGACCTTGTCGAGCGACTTCTGCGGCAGCTTGGCGAGCATCCCCGCCTGGGAGAGCGCGCCGAGCGCCCCGGCGTCCTGGGAGAAGAAGAGCCCGGCCTTGGTGCGGTCGCCCTCCTCCAGGATCTGGGCGGCCAGCTCCGCGCTGTCGCCGTAGCGGACCTGGACCTTGGTGCCGGTGGCCTGCTCCAGCTTGTCGAGGATCGGGGAGATCAGCTCCTCGTTGCGGCCGGAGTAGATGACCAGCTCCTCCGCGCTCTCCTTCTTCTTCCCGTCCTTGGCGGCGGTGTCCTTCTTCTCCTCCGTGCCACCGCAGGCGGCGAGGACGGGCAGGAGCAGGGCGGAGAGCGCGAGCGCGCTGACGCGGCGGGCGCGGCGGACGGACGGGCGTGACATGGAAGCCTCCTGGGCGGCCCACGGCACGGCGATCGGCGCCGGTCGCGGGGTACGACGGAACGCCATATGAATATGGCGAGGCTTACCTAACTGTCAATTTTCGGCCATGTGTTTTTTGTCGCTATGGGCTGACGGATGGCGAATGGGCTGCACAAATGGCCGCGATGCAAGGGGAGTTCGCCTTATCAAGATCGAATTCAGGCCATCGGAATTCGGGGGCGAGAGGCACCCGGGGCGGATGCCCGCCCCTTTCCCGTCTCCGGTACGGCACACGTCTCAACTCATGCGCAGCGCGAGGAAAAAGTCCATTTTGTCCTCAAGTTTCGACAGATCCCGACCTGTGAGCTGCTCGATCCGTCCCACCCGGTACCGCAGGGTGTTCACATGCAGATGGAGCTTCTGCGCACACCGCGTCCAGGAGCCGTCCGACTCCAGGAACGCCTCCAGGGTCGGGATCAGCTCGGCCCGGTGCCGCCGGTCGTACTCCCGCAGCGGATCCAGCAGCCGTGCCGTGAACGCCCGGCGCACGTCGTCCGGGACGAACGGCAGCAGCAGGACATGCGAGGCCAGTTCGTGATGGCCCGCCGCGTTCACCGGGCCCGGACGCGCCGCCGCCACCCGGCGGGCGTGCCGGGCCTCCTCCAGCGCCCCGCGCAGTCCCTCCGCCGAGCTGACCGGCGCGCTCACCCCGACCGTCAGCCGCCCGTCGTCCCCCAGTCCCGCCGCCAGCGGCCCGCTCACCGCCGCCAGCAGGGCATCGGCCCGCAGCCCGCCCTCTCCGGACCCGGACCCGGGCGCCCCCTCCACCAGGAGCGGCGAGGTCAGCGGCACCAGCGCCACCGCCTCGTCCCCGGTGTGCGCCACCGCGACCCGGTCCGAGGACTCCTGCCCCGGCGCGTCCGGGAGGCCGGAGACATGGGCGGTGTCGAGTACTTCCTCCAGTACCGCCCGGGTGACCGCGCCCGCGCCGTCGTCCGGCGCGCCGCACTCCACCCGCGCCACCACGACCTGCCAGTGCGGCGCCGACACCAGCCCCGGCAGCAGGACCGGGCCCGCCACCCGCAGCCGGGCCGCGATCTCGGCCGGGGCCGCGCCCGCCTGGACCAGTTCGAGGACCTCCTGGGCCAGCCGCCGGCGTACCGTGTGCGCGGCCTCGCGGCGGTCGCGTTCCACGGCGATCAGCTGGGTGACGCCCTGGAGCAGGTCGAGCCGCTCGGCGGGCCACTCGGTGGCGTCCGCGGCGACGACGAGGAACCAGTCGCTCAGCGCGTCGCCGTACGGCCCCGCCGTGCCGTCGCCCCGAGGGCCGTCGGCGTCGCTCCCGGTGCCCCGGGCGCGCACCGGGAAGAGAGAGTAGACGACACCCTCGGCGACCGCGCGGTGCGGGGCGTGCCGTCCCGCCCGGACGGCCGCGAGGTGCTCGGCCGCCAGTGCCGCGCCCACCGGTCCGGGCAGCGCGTCCCCCGCGACCCGGCGGCCGGTCGGTGAGAGCACCCAGGCCCGCAGATCCAGGTCGGAGCCGAGCAGATCCAGGACCACCTCCGGGCCGCCGCCCGCCGGACCCGACGTCATCAGCCTGCGGTGCCGGTCCACGACCGCCGCGAGATCGCCCGCGCGCTCGCCGGAGACCTGGCGCACCACGTACTCGGTGATCGTCGCGAACGCCACCGACTCGTCCACCGCGAAGAGCGGCAGCCGGTGCCGGGCGCACGCCTCCACCAGATCGTCGGGGACCCCGCCCAGCTCCGCCGTTCCCGCCGCGAGCCCGGCGACCCCCGCCGCCACCAGGATCCGTACGAACGGTTCCGCGTCCTGCGGCGTGCGCCGCCAGGCCAGCCCCGACAGCACCAGCTCGCCTCCGGCGAGATAGCGGCTCGGGTCCCTGAGGTCCGTGGTCATCACGCCCCGGACCGAGCGGTCCAGTTCGTCCGCGCCGCCGAGCAGTCGCAGGCCCAGCGCGTCGTTCTCCAGCAGTGCGCGCAGCCGCATGCCTCGCCGCCGATCATCTCGTTCGTGCCCAGCCCCCGGCGGGGTCCCGTCTCCGGGTCGCCCGGGTGCGCCGAGTCCAGTCGGCTCACTCGCGGGGTGCTTGGGTTTTCCGCGTCGTACGGGTTCCATGGGAAACGGAGAGGTTTCCGGAGACCCGTCTTCTCATCTTCGTTCGAATCTACAAGATACGCCCGGCGACCAGCCAACTCCTTCATGGGTTCGGTGACTGCACCACGGTGATCTGGCGCCGGTCTACTGACTCTCGGTGGGGCTCGACGGTCCTCTGTGCCGGAGGGACCTGAGGGACCGGAGGGCCCGGATGGCCCTGAGGGGCCGGACGGATCCGCGGGACCCGAGAGACCGGACCTGGCAGGGGACGGGATCCGCCGGACCCGCCGGGACCTCCCGTGCTCGGCCGTGTACCCCGCGTCAACGGAAGAGAGCCGCTGATGGACTTCCTCCGCCCCGCCAGCTGGGAAGAGGCGCTCGCCGCCAAGGCCGAGCACCCCACGGCGGTGCCCATCGCGGGCGGCACCGACGTCATGGTGGAGATCAACTTCGACCATCGCCGTCCCAGCCATCTGCTGGATCTCACCCGTGTCCGCGATCTGGAGGAGTGGGAGGTGGGCGCGGAGACCGTGCGGCTCGGCGCGTCCGTCCCGTACACCCGGATCATCGAGGAGCTGGCGGACGAACTGCCGGGGCTCGCGCTGGCCGCCCACACCGTCGCCTCCCCGCAGATACGCAACCGGGGTGGCGTCGGAGGCAACCTCGGCACCGCCTCCCCCGCCGGGGACGCCCACCCGGCGCTGCTCGCGGCGGGCGCCGAGATCGAGGTCGCCTCCGTACGCGGCAGCCGCCGCATACCGGTCGACGCCTTCTATACCGGGGTCAAGCGCAACGCCCTCGCCCCCGACGAGCTGATCCGCGCCATCCACATCGCCCGCGCCGACGGACCCCAGCAGTTCGCCAAGGTCGGCACCCGCAACGCCATGGTCATCGCCGTCTGTGCCTTCGGCCTCGCCCTCCACCCCGCGACCCGGACCGTCCGTACCGGTATCGGCTCCGCCGCGCCCACCCCGGTACGGGCCCGCGCGGCCGAGGAGTTCCTCACCGCCGCGCTGGCGGAGGAGGGCTGCTGGGAGAGCGGCGCCACCATCCCGCCTTCGGCCGTCCGGCACTTCGCCGAGCTGGCGGCCGGGGCCTGCAACCCGATCGACGACGTCCGTGGCACCGCCGCCTACCGGCGGCACGCGGTCGGTGTGCTCGCCCGGCGCACGCTGCTGTGGACCTGGCGGTCGTACCGTGAAGACAGGAGTGGCCGGTGCGCGTGAACCTCACCGTCAACGGACGGCGACAGACAGTCGACGGCGTCTGGGAGGGCGAGAGCCTTCTCTACGTCCTGCGGGAGCGCCTGGGCCTGCCGGGCTCCAAGAACGCCTGCGAACAGGGGGAGTGCGGCTCCTGCACGGTCCGGCTGGACGGGGCGCTGGTCTGCTCCTGTCTGGTCGCCGCGGGCCAGGCCGAGGGCCGTGGCGTGGTGACGGTGGAGGGTCTCGCCCGCCACGCCCACGACCGGGCCCACGACCGGGCGCGAGCCCGTGACCAGGCGTGCGCCCATGACCGGGCGTGCGCTCACGACGGCTCCGCCCGGGATGGCTCCGGTACGGACGCGGTACGGGACGGATCGCCGCCCGGCCCCGGCGCGCCCGGCAGGGGGAGCGGCGGGGGCGCCACCCCCGACTCCGTACCGGAGGCACCGGAGGCACCGGAGGCACCGGAGGCACCAGCGACACCAGAGACACTGAAGGCACCGAGGACACCAGAGGCACCGGAGACACCAGAGACACCGGAGGTACCCGGAGTATCGGGGACACCGGGGCCACTGGACGGAGCAGAGGCATCAGGGGCAGCCGAGACATCAACCGTGCCGTCCGGCACAACCGCCCCCGGAACCTCCCTCGATGACGCCCGCCGCTGGAGTCCCCACGGCTCCCAGGACACCCCCCTCGCCCCCGTCCAGCGTGCCTTCCTCGACGCCGGAGCCGTCCAGTGCGGCTTCTGCACCCCCGGGCTCCTCGTCGCCGCCGACGACCTCCTCGCCCGTGACGCCGACCCCTCCGACGCCGACATCCGCGAGGCACTCTCCGGCAACCTCTGCCGCTGCACCGGCTACGAGAAGATCCTCGACGCGGTCCGGCTCGCCGCCGCCCGCCAGCGGGAGGAGCGTTCATGAACCCCACCGGAGCCCCCGGCGACCTCACCCAGGCAGCGCGCACCCGGGGCGGGATCGGTGAGTCCACCCCCCGCCCCGACGGACTGCTCAAGGTGACCGGCGAGTTCGCCTACTCCTCCGATATGTGGCACGAGGACATGCTCTGGGGCCACACCCTGCGCTCCACCGTCGCCCACGCCACCATCCGCTCCCTCGACATCACCGAGGCGCTCGCGACACCCGGCGTCCACGCCGTCCTCACCTATGACGACCTGCCCACCGCCGTGACCCACTACGGGCTGGAGATCCAGGACACCCCCGTCCTCGCCCACGGCCGGGTCCGCCACCACGGCGAGCCCGTCGCCCTCGTCGCCGCCGACCATCCCGAGACCGCCCGCCGCGCCGCCGCGAGGATCCGGGTCGACTACGGCGAACTGCCCGTGGTCACCGACGAGAAGTCGGCGACCGCGCCCGGCGCCCCCGTCCTCCACGAACACCGCACGGACCACCACGCGCCCCATGTGGCCCACCCCAACATCGTCCACCGCCAGCCCGTCGTACGGGGGGACGTCACGGCGGCCGCCGCCCGCGCCGATGTCGTCGTCCGCGGTGAGTACACCTTCGGCATGCAGGACCAGGCGTTCCTGGGGCCCGAGTCCGGGCTCGCGGTGCCCGCCGACGACGGCGGGGTGGAGCTGTACGTCGCCACCCAGTGGCTCCACGCCGACCTCCGGCAGATCGCGCCCGTCCTCGGACTGCCCGAGGACAAGGTGCGGATGACCCTCTCCGGTGTCGGCGGCGCCTTCGGCGGCCGCGAGGACCTCTCCATGCAGATCCACGCCTGTCTGCTCGCGCTGCGCACCGGGCGTCCGGTCAAGATGGTCTACAACCGCTTCGAGTCCTTCTTCGGCCATGTCCACCGCCACCCGGCCCGGCTCACCTACGAGCACGGCGCCACGCGGGACGGGCGGCTCACCCACGTACGGGCCCGGATCGTCCTCGACGGCGGCGCCTACGCCTCCTCCTCCCCGGCCGTCGTCGGCAACGCCGCCTCCCTCGGTGTGGGTCCCTACGAGGTCGACGCCGTCGACATCGAGGCCCTCGCGCTCTACACCAACAACCCGCCCTGTGGCGCGATGCGCGGCTTCGGCGCGGTCCAGGCGTGCTTCGCCTACGAGGCCCAGATGGACCGGCTCGCCGCCGAACTCGGGCTCGACCCGGTCGAACTGCGCCGGCGCAACGCCATGCGGCAGGGCAGCCGCATGCCCACCGGCCAGCTCGTGGACTCCCCGGCGCCCGTCGCCGAACTCCTGCGCCGGGTCAAGGCCCGGCCGCTGCCGCCCGAGCGGCCCTGGGAGAGCGCGGGCGGCGCCCCCGACATCCGCGCGCTGCCCGGCGGCCTCTCCAACACCACCCACGGCGAAGGCGTCGTCCGGGGTGTCGGCTACGCCGTCGGCATCAAGAACGTCGGCTTCTCCGAGGGCTTCGACGACTACTCCACCGCCCGGGTCCGGCTGGCGGTCATCGGCGGCGCGCCCCAGGTCACCGTGCACACCGCGATGGCCGAGGTCGGCCAGGGCGGTGTCACCGTCCATGCCCAGATCGCCCGCACCGAACTCGGCGTCACCCAGGTCACCATCCAGCCCGCCGACACCCGGGTCGGCTCCGCCGGGTCGACCTCCGCCTCCCGGCAGACCTATGTCACCGGCGGCGCCGTCCGGCATGTCTGCGCACAGGTCCGCGAGCGGGTGCTGGAGCTGGGGCGGCGCCGGTTCGGCAGCCGCCATCCCGCCTGGGCCACCGCCGATCTGCTGCTGGAGGACGGCAGGGTCGTCACCGACGGGGGTGAGGTGCTCGCGGACCTCGTCGAGGTCCTCCAGGACGATGTGGTCGAGGTCGTGGACGAGTGGCGCCACCGCCCCACCGAGCCCTTCGACCGCGTCACCGGCCAGGGCCGTGGCCATGTGCAGTACTCCTTCGCCGCCCATCGCGCGGTCGTCGACGTCGACACCGAACTCGGCCTGGTGAAGGTCGTCGAACTCGCCTGTGCCCAGGACGTCGGCAAGGCCCTCAACCCGCTCTCCGTCGTCGGCCAGATCCAGGGCGGCACCACCCAGGGCCTCGGGGTCGCGGTGATGGAGGAGATCCTGGTCGACCCCGCCACCGCACGGGTGCGCAACCCCTCCTTCACCGACTATCTGATCCCCACCATCCTCGACACCCCCGCCATCCCCGTCGACTTCCTCGAACTCGCCGACACCCACGCGCCCTACGGACTGCGCGGCGTCGGTGAGGCCCCCACCCTGTCCTCGACCCCGGCCGTCCTCGCGGCGATCCGCGCCGCCACCGGGCTGGCGCTCACCCGGACCCCGGTCCGCCCGGAACACCTCACCGGTACCACTGGTATCACCGGCACTATGGGCGGGTGAGCCGCCGCCCGTCCGCGCAGAGGAGAGCCCATGCTGGACATCGCCGCCGAACTCCACCGCTGGATGGCCGAGGGCCGCGCCTTCGCCGTCGCCACGGTGGTCTCCGTGACGGGCAGCGCCCCGCGCGGGCCCGGCGCCGCGCTCGCCGTCGACGCGGAGGGCACGGCGGTCGGCTCGGTCTCCGGCGGCTGTGTGGAAGGCGCGGTGTACGAACTGTGTGAGCGCGTCCTCGCCGAAGGGCGCCCGGCCGTCGCCCGGTTCGACCACAGCGACGAGGACGCCTTCGCGGCGGGCCTGATGTGCGGGGGCTCCATGGAGGTGCTGGTGACGCGCCACCAGGGGAGCGCCGCGCCGGGGAGCGGGCGGGAGCCGGGCTCGGTCCCGGAGCGGGCACCGGGCCGGATTCCGGAGCCGGTACGGGACCGGACGCCCGCCCCGCCGCCTCCGCCGGACGCGTCCGACCCCGTCGCCACGGCCCTCGCCGCCGTGGTCCAGGGGCGGCCCGCCGCCCTGGTCCGGGTGGTGGACGGCGGCGCACTGACCGGCCGCGCCCTCCTCGTACGCCCCGACGGAACGCGCTCCGGCACCCTCGGCGGCGGGGAGGCGCTCGACCGCACCGCCGCCGCCGAGGCGCGGGCGCTGCTCGACACCGGGCGGAGCGCGACCGTACGGGTGGGATCCGGGGGCGGCCTGTGCGGCACGCCGCTCACCCTCTTCGTGGAGACCAGCCTGCCGCCCGCCCGCATGATCGTCTTCGGTGCGATCGACTTCGCGGCGGCACTGGTACGGGTCGGCAAGTTCCTCGGCCACCACGTCACCGTCTGCGACGCGCGGCCGGTCTTCGCGACCCGGGCGCGGTTCCCGGAGGCGGACGAGGTCGTGGTGGAGTGGCCGCACCGCTATCTGGCCACCACGGCGACCGACTCCCGTACCGTCCTGTGCGTCCTCACCCATGACCCCCGGTTCGACATCCCGCTGCTGCGGGAGGCACTGCGGCTCCCCGTCGCCTACGTCGGCGCGATGGGCTCGCGCCGCACCCACGAGGACCGGGTGCGGCGATTGCGCGAGGCCGGGGTGGCGGAGCGGGAACTGGCCCGGCTGCGCAGCCCCATCGGGCTCGACCTGGGGGCCCGCACCCCGGAGGAGACCGCGCTGTCGATCGCGGCCGAGATCGTCGCCGACCGCCGGGGCGGCGGCGGCACCTCACTGACGGGCTCGCTGACGCCCATCCACCATGACGGCCGGGGGGTTGGGGGACAGGCCGCCTAATGGCTTGCACGGCGCGTGTGCGAACTGTTCTGATGGCCGGGGTTCGAACGGCTGACCCGGTTATCCCACCTGGCCGGGGGCCGTCCCCAGGAGCGTGTGACCGCGCTCTGACCGCTCACCCCGGATCCCGGGCCCGTGCCACTTCCCCAGGCCCGGACCCGGGAACCGGCCGGGAGGGCGGCGGTTCACCAACGCTCCGGCCCGCCTGGGCCCGGCTCACGATCACCCCGCCCCGCGTTCCCGGTCCGGTTCACGATCACTCCGTACGGCATCCCCGGTCCGGTTCACGACCACGTCACAGGGCATTCCCGGTCCGGCTCACGGCCACGTCATCCGGTCATCCACCCGTCAGGGGCGCCGCGCCACCACCAGCCGACAGCGGGGCGCGCCGCCCGGCAGACGCCCCAGCTCCTCCATCGGCCGCAGCTCCACGGCGAATCCGGCCCGGGCCAGTTCCTCCCGTACGGACGCGAGCCGGAAGGTCCGGTAGTACATGACGAACGGGGGCCGCCAGAGCGCGTTCCGTACCCGCATCGCCGCGTCGAAGCCCCACAGCGTCCAGTAGAGCCGGGAGCCGACGGGCGGCGGGGCGGGCAGGGGGAAGGCGAAGAGACCGCCGGGGCGCAGGGCGCGGTGGACCCCGGCGAAGAGCGCGGGCCGCTCGGCGGGCAGGAAGTGGCCGAACGCGCCGAGGCTGATGGCGAGGTCGTACTCCCCGGTGAACGGGAGCGCCCGCGCGTCCCCGCGCACCCACGCCACGGCCGGTCCCGGCCGGTCCGGCGCGGGCAGCCGCGCCCGGGCCTGGGCGAGCATGCCCGCGCTGAGGTCGAACCCGGTCACCCCGTGGTCGCACAGCTCCCGCAGTACCGCCACGCCCGCGCCCGTACCGCAGCAGACGTCCAGTCCGTCCCCGAACGGCCCCAGCGGGCGCAGTGCCCGCGCGGTCGCGTGGAGCAGGCGGTCCGCGGTACGGAAGGGGGTCGCGTCGAACTTGGGGGCGAGCAGGTCATAGCCGCGCTCGATGGAGGAGAGCGCCTGGACGGTGAGTTCGCGCACCGTGGGGCCCGAGGATCCGTACACCGTTCCCACCCTACGCGGCGCGTGGGCCACACCAGGGTGACGCGGGATCAGGCCGGGGCGACGGCGCTGACGGAGGCGGACTTGGTCCGGGGCCTCGTAGGGCGGGTCTCTGCGGCGTGCCTCCCCGGCCCGGGGCCTGTGGCGCGGGGTTGCGGTACGGGCTTCTCGGGCGGGGGCGCGGAGGCCGGGGCGCGGTGTGCGCCGTGCCCCCCGGGAGGGGCGGACGGGGCGCCCGCGCCAGGGTGCGGCCCGTACGCGGCCGGGCGTGCTGTGTATGCGGTCGGGTACGCGCGGACTCCGCCGTCGGTGGCGCGATCCGCCCGCCCAGGGCCCCGCGACCTGTGCGCTCACTGCGCTCACCCGTGCTGACACGTGCGCCCCCGACGCGCCCCGTCGGACGCCGGAGGCGGGATGGGTCATCCGCCGTTCACCTGGGTGACATCCTCATGGTGCCCCGAGGCGGGCGAAAGGTCCTCTGAGGTGCCTCTTGTCGGTAAAGGACCGGGGGGAGTGACCCTCCCCACCTACCTCGTAAGGTTGCTGGTGTGCGCGACCAACGGCGGGGGTTCCATGGGTTCCAGCCTTTTTTCGCCGCCGGAGGTTCACACACGGAGTGCTTCGCTCCGGGGGGTGCGCTGATGGTGCCCGCGCCCTCGCCGTGCGCCTGGTGCGCCTCTGAGCACCGCACATGCGCCGCCGCGTCCTGAATGACCGGGCGATGACTTCCCGATTGCTACGGGGAGGCTGACTTCCGGTGTGCTGGTGTGTGGTGATTTCAGGACAGGGAACCCGTGCTCCGTCGGTAAACGGTAAGCAAATGCGAACATCGGGTCGAGCACTGGGGATACGTTCAGTGCATGAGTCCGAATGTGCTCTCCCGTCTCAGCGCAGGCCGTCGCGCACTGCCGACGGCCGCGCGCCGGTGCCATGCGCTCCCAGCGCCCTGTGTGCGCCTGGCGGCCGGACGGCGGCTCAGAGGCCCGGGACACGCGGTCTCCTGAGCGGGCGCCCCGGCGTTCGCGCGGTGGTCGCACGTCCCGGCTCCTCGTATCCGCGCCCCTGAAGAATCCAGGACCAGAACCAGAACCACCATCGGAACGGCCACCCTGAGGTGCCTCGTATGCGCACTCCCGGCAAGGACATGAGACGACTCCGGACGACGGAGAACCTCCGGATGGCAGTGACGGCAGTGACAGCAGTGACGGCGTTCGACCCCCATGAGTGCCCGGTGACCGGGCGGACGGCTCGGTGGTGCTGAGATGTTCGACCAGCGGTACGCGGTGGAGACGGTACCGAGGACAGTGACTGCGGGGACCGAGATGATCAACCAGCCGACTGTGCCCGTGGAGCTGGGCAGTCCGGAGCGGATGTGGCAGCGCGCCACGGTCCTGGTGCTGATCGCCGCCACCCGGACGGCACGTCCGGCCTTCCGGCTGCATGAGCGGGCACTGTCGTGCGCCCACTCCAACGGGGGCTGGGGCCTGACCCTCGACCCCGGCGGCCGTGCGGTCTTCTGGGGCCAGGACGTCGATTGCAGCGACACCACCTACCGGGGCGACAAGCCCGTCGACCTGCTGGTGAACGCGCCGGACTGGCTGCCGGTGGAGCGGTTCCGGGAGCTCAACGACTGCTATGAGCTGGGCTATCTCTACTGGTGGGACCGGGGGCGCTGGGGCCGTGCCCCCTACCCGGAGTTCGTGGAGGACGACGGCCTCGCCGCCTCCTGCGACGGCTACGCCGGGATCTTCGACGACACCTCCCTGGCCAACGCCTTCGCCGACGCCGGGTACCGCGACCGCATGGCGGCCGAGCGCTTCGTCGCCCGCGTGGAGGCGGGCACGGTCAACGAGGCGGCCCTCCATGAGCTGATGGGCTCGGCGTGCGGGGTGAGCCGGCTGCCGACCCGGGCCCGGCTCTCCACGGCGATGGAGTGGGCGGCGCGACTGGGCGTGGCGGCGCGGGCGCGGTAGGCCCGTCCGGGCCGGGGCAGGGGCGAACGTGCCGGGATGACGCCGCGCCCCGGCCGTCGTCCGGCAGTGCCCGGCTGCCGCCCCCCCCGCCCGCAGGGCCCGAACGGACCCCGCGCGGCGGCCCCTTGGACCTAGCCGGACACCGTCACCCCGCCTGCCGTGCGAGAGCCGGAGACGGTGAGGGGGGTCACCGTGATGTCCTGACCCTCGCGCACGGCCTGCTGCTCCGGCACGACGAGGCTCTTGATCAGCACCCGCTCGAACATCCGAGGGGCCGTCGTTCCCTCGGTGGTGTCCGAGAGCCGCGACCGCATCGAGCGCATCTCGTACGTCTTCGGGGCGAGCAACAGCTCCGTCCGCTCGACGTCCCGGTCCTTCGGCGCGAGCGCGTCGTACACGGCGATGGCGGACCGTCCCATCGCGTCCTCGACATCCTCGGTGATGACCACCCCCGGGATGGTGCGCAGCGTCCGTACCATCGCCGTGCGCACGCCGTGGGGCACGCCGTCGACCTGGGAGAGCACCAGCCACAGCCGCCGGTAGTCGGCGCGTGCCCGGGAGCCGCCCCAGGTGTCGCTGATCGGGATCGCCCGCCCGAGCGCGTCGAGCAGCTCCTCCGGATCCCCGGGCAGCCGGGCGAGTTCGCGGACGAGCTTCCTGGGGGAGCCGAGGATATTGGGCCCGTCGAGTTTGTAGCCCCGGAGGGAGTTCGACTGCTGTTCGCGGACGTAGACGGCTGTCCCTCCGTAGCTGTTCCAGCTCTCGCTGCTCTCGGTGGACCGGGGCGGCGCCGGGTCGCTGGGCCGGGTCGCGCCGGGGAGCCCCGGAGTGCTCACGTTGAGATACGCGCGATAGAGCCACGCGTCCCCCCGTGGCTCCCGCTCCGGCGCGAACGGGGCGCTGGCCGCCGACACCCGCCCTTCCTCCACCGGGCCGACCAGCGTGACCAGGACGGCCGTCGCCGTCACCGCCGCCACCGCGCCGAGGATCTTCAGCGCACGGCCGAGGGGGCGGCGCCGCCGGGCGCCGCCCGTCATGGCGTCCATCAGGGGCCGCCGTGCCGCGACCAGCCGGACGCGGTCGGGGACCGGGGCGTCCTCCCGCATCCGGCGCAGGGCCGTCAGATCATCCACCGCCGGGTACCTCCTGAAGTCGTGCGTCGTGTACGAGGGTGGGATCCGCGCCGCCCAGGGACTCCCGTACCTTGCGCCGGGCCCGGTTGAGCCGGGAGCGGACCGTCCCGACGGGTATGGAGAGCGCCTCGGCGACCTCCGCGTAGCTCAGATCGGCCCAGGCGACCAGCAGCAGGACATGGCGGTCGCGGGCCGAGAGCCGCGCGAGCGCGCCCGCGAGCGGGCCGTGCGCGGCCTGGGCCGCCACACGGCTGTCGCTGCGCTCGGTCCAGGACTCGGCGACCGGGTCGTGGCCGGTGCGGGCCAGCGCCTTGAGGGCGCGGACCTCGTCGCGGCGCTGGCGCCCGATCAGATTGGCGGCGATCCCGTAGAGCCAGGGCCGGGCGCTCGGCCGGTCCAGGTCGTAGCGCGCGCGGGTGCGGAACGCGACGAGGAAGACCTCGGCGGTGATGTCGTCGGCGGTGGTGTCGCCGAGTCGCCGCGCGGCGTAGCGGTGGATGTCCGGCGCGTGGCGGTTGAAGAGCTCGCCGAAGAGCTCGGGCCGTTCCAGCGACTCGGCGATGACCCGGGCGTCGTCGACGAGCCGGGCGTCGTCGCCCGGCGGGTCGGGTGGGCCGTTCACACGGTCTCCGTTTCGTCGTGCGGGGCGGGTTCACCTCCTGTTGCCCGAACCCGGCGTATCGGTTCACGTCTCTGTCTCGTCCAGGCCCGGCGAACCGGTTGACGCGCCCGTCTCGCCCGAACCCGGCGAACCGGTTCACGCGCCGGTCTGGTTCTTCGTCGGCTGGTTCCGCGTGCCGTCGGCGGCGCGTCACGCGGTCGCCGAGAGCCGGAGCTGGGCCACCGGGGCCCACCAGCCCCGTAGCCGTCCGTCCGCCAGCCGGACCATCGGGCGCCCGTCGACCACCGCCCGGCGATCGTAGGAGAGCCGGGTGTCGCGTGCGGAGGTGACGGTCCTGGTGCGGGTGGTGACGCGTGAGCCCGCGCCGCCCTCGCGGCAGACCACGCTCACTCCGGCGGGCAGCAGCGCCCGGCGGGCGGGGCTGTAGTCGAGCGCGCACCAGACGCCGCGCAGCACGGCGGTGGGGTCCTCCTCCTCGACGTACCAGCCCGCGCCCGGTCCGTCGGCGAGGAGGTAGTGGACGGAGCCGCCGGGTATCCGGGAGCGGTGGGAGGCGGTGGCCCGTGCCGGACGGGTCAGCGACAGGGTGCGGGTGGACTCCAGTTCCCCCTCCTTCGAGAACCGGCGCAGGGTGTGGTTCCCCTCGGCGAGGGCGACCTCCCCACCCTGTTTGCCCAGCGCCGCCTTGGGGTGGTCGTCCATCAGGACGTCCGCCTGCCCGGCGAAGCGGTGGCTGCCGGAGAGCCAGCAGAGCTGGAGCAGCAGATCGATATGGACCGGGTGGTACATGGTGGTGGGGACGGTGTGGGTGCGGCAGTAGTGGGAGAGCCAGCCCGGGTTGCGCAGGGTGGTGAACTCCGCGTCCAGGGTGGTGAGCGAGCCGTCGAAGAGCTGTTCGGCCAGCGGGTTCCCGGTCATGGCGTGGTAGTCCCACAGTCCGAGCGCGGCGAACATGAAGCCGTTGTAGGTGTAGTCGGAGGTGCCGGGCGCGTCCACCGGGTACTCATGGATCCACAGGTGGTGGCTCGCGTCCCGCGCCACCACCCAGGGCTGGCGCCCGTCCCCGGCCAGCAGCGACGCGAACGCGCCGTCGGCGGCGGCCCGGTAGCGGGCGCGGTCCCGGGCGGGCACCGCCGGGTAGGTCGCGAGCTGGGAGAAGAGGCTCAGCGCCTCGCCCTGCGCCATCCCCGAGTACCAGGGCGCCTGGTAGTCGAGACCGGTGTGCACGTCGTGCCGGAACGGGAAGGGGTACGGGAAGAACCACGCCCCGCGCCGCTCGTGCCGCCGTGACACCACCCGGTCCGCCTGGGCGCGGGCCCGGCGCAGGAAGAAGGCGTCCCCGGTGACGCGGTGGCTCGCCAGGTTCTCCAGTCCGTACTGGATCTGCCCGACCGGGTGGTCGTGCAGCTTCCCCCGCGCCGTGAACATCCGTACCCCCGAGGCGTCGTGCGGCGAGCGGTCCTCCTGCGCCGCCCGCCGGGCCCGCCAGGGCCGCAGCCCCTCCCGTACGCCGGTACGGCAGCCGAATCCCCGGGTGCGGAAGGCGAACGGCAGCCCCGACGGGCGGGCCGCGCCCTCGTCCTTGTCGGGGGCGCGCGAGGCGCGTCCCACGAGGAACCCGCCGCCGGAGAGTCCGGTGGCGGCGACGGCGGCGGTGAGGGCGCGCAGCGCGGTACGGCGATCGGTGGGCTGGGGCGGCATGGGCGGGTGGCTCCCTGGACTCCGGTGCGTGGGACACCCTCTGTTGCCCGGAGCGCTGGAATGGGTTCACCCACTCTGAGCCGAAGGGACGCGTCCGGGGGCACCCCCGGGCGCGGACCTGGGGGATCTCAGTGACGTCGCGCGGAGATCGTGAGGAACGAGCGATCGAGCATGTCGGCGCCGAGACATCGACTCAGGCGCCCCGGTGGGGGTCCCCCGGGCGGAGCCTGGGGGAGAAGAACCGCTCAACCGTCCGCGCGGGGCCGTGCGTCACTCCCGCGCGGTGGCCCGTGCGTGGCGCAGCTTCGCCCGTAACGGCATACAGAACCAGAACCCGGCGAGCCAGCACAGGACCGTGCCCGCGAGCACGGACGCGAGCCCGAGCGGCAGCACCACGCCCAGCACCAGCAGGACCGCGCAGGACAGCGCGAGCATCAGCAACACCAGTCCCCACAGCGCCAGTCGGCCCGAGACCTGGACCAGCCGCTCCTTGCACCGGGGGTCGGTGACCAGCCGGTGGAACGGCGCGGGCGCGGTGAGCAGTCCGAACGAGCCCAGGGAGAGCACCAGAGCGGCCACGTAGAGGGCACGGTCGGCGGTGCCGAAGTCGGAGAAGCGCGGGGTGACGGAGACGGCCATCAGAAAGCCGAGCAGGAACTGGAGCGCGGTCTGCGCGACCCGGACCTCCTGGAGGATCTCGGCGTACGCCTGGGTGCAGGTCTCCGGCGGCTCCGCCGCCCCTCCGGTGACGGGTGAGCCGATGTCCGCGCCCGACGCGGTGGTTCCGGCCGGCACCGTGGCCGCCCCGGCCGTCGCGGTGGTTCCGGTCGGCTCGGTGGCCGTTCCGGCCGGTACGGGGGCGGGGGCGACCACCGCGATGACGAGGCGTGGCCGGGGGGCGGGCGCCGCCGTGACGCCGTGGACGACTCCGGTCGTCCACACCGTGAGCGCGGCCGGGGCCCTGGCTGGGACGCGGGAGGTGCCGTGGGGCCGGGCGGGGGCTGGGGCAGATGTGGCGGTGGTGATGGCGGCGGCGGAGGAGGCACGGGAGGTGGCGGCGCTCGCGGTGGCGGTGGTGGCGGCCGTGTCGTCGGGGATGGCGCCCCAGCGCGCCATCAGCAAGCGTCTGCCGTGCCGGGTGAGCCGGGAACCGCTCTCCCGGCTCACCCGGGCACCGCTGGCGGAAAGGCCGGACGACGCGTTGTTGTCGGACACGGACGACCTCCTCGTGCTGCCGGACTGGGCCTTGGCGGAGGACCACGCTGATGTAAAGGACCACGTATAGGAATTCACCTAAGGTTCATCTGCTGGTCACTCTGTCCAGAACAGCACCCGCTGTAGCGGGCGAGGGCGCCCGATGGCGTGTCCCAGCTCCCCTCCGGTTCCCTGAACACCCAGGTGGCAGCGGTGTTTCGGGGGCCGCTTGGGATCCGCTCGCGATGTCCTCGAGTGCCGGAAATCGCGCTTGCGCGGCCCTGGACCTCACTGTTGGTGAGTACCGGACGCCGTGTCGCGCCACCGGGTGTTCACCTGATGTCCACCCGCCGACGCGACCGGGCGCGGCCCCGGGGCGGGAGGGGTGGCGGTCAGCGCAGTCCCGCCGCGCACCACAGGCGCCGCGCCCGGGGATCGAACGCGCCCACGTCCTCCAGGAACACCACGAGCCGCCGCGCCGACCGGCGCAGCACCTCCCGGCGGTGCTCACTGGCCCGGCTCTGCGCGAGGGCCCGCTGACGGTCGATCCCGCAGCCCGGGTAGACCTCCGGATTGACGAAGGACCGGGCGAAGGCCCGCCCCAGCTCGCCGGTGACCGTACGCGTCAGCCGCAGCTCCCAGCGCCCCGCCTCCGCCATCTGGCGGCGCAGCTCCTCCCGGGCGTAGTGGACATGGCGCGCCTCCTCCACCACATGGATCCGGGTCACCTCGCGCACCAGCGGCTGGACCCGCTCGTCCGGGAAGGTCAGCCGCTGCATCCAGTCGATGACCTCCTCGCACAGCAGGGTGAAGATCAGCGAACAGGCGGTCGTGGAGCAGGATTTGAAGACCCGGGTCAGATTCTGTGTGAACGGGGAGATGGGGTAGACCGGCGTTCCCGACTTCGCCAGGAATCGGGCGAACATCGTGGAGTGGCGGCACTCGTCGGCGATTTCCGTCAGCGCGTAGCGCACATGTCCGCTCGTGACGGGCCGGTCGTAGATGTGCCGCAGCAGCAGTTGCATGACCACGACCTCGAACCAGATGCCGATGGAGGCTAGGGCTCCGCTTTCTACCTGGGCGAGTCGCTGCCGCCGTTCCTCGTCCATCTCACGCCAGATCGGGGTGTCGTAGAGCGAGACCAGCTCGGGCGGCCAGAACCATTTCCCGGCGACGAACGGCGCGTCCCAGTCCACGTCCCTTTCGGGATCGAAGGAGCGGCGCAGGCTCACCCGGAGGAGCCGCTCCGCCACCTCCTCGCGATCCTTGAGCGCGGTACTGACCGGCGGGATAGGGAGTTGCTTCACGGACACGACGATTCCTTGAGTAAGTCACACAATACGACTGAGCGGCGCCGAAGTGGCGCGGCTAACCCCCGGTTCTGGGGCAACGGCCTTTATATCGCCCGCCTATGACCGATTCCTTACGGCGGGGTGAGGGTCGTGGAGGTATCTCCCGATTCTCCCCCGGGCGGGGCGAAGAGTCACTCGTACGAGTGACAACGAGGGCGGTGACCCGGACCACCCGTGGTCGTTGAGTGGCCGTGTCAAACCGTGTGGACAGCCCCCAGCCCGCCCGTGCCGCTGCTGCCGCCGGGTCCCCCCACCGCCGTGACCTGGCCCTCTCTCTCTTCCGTGACGGTCCATCACACACTCATAAACAGTGGCGGAAAATCATTTCAACTGAGCCTTTCCGCTTTCGCTCCGGTTCCCGTGTTGACGAACGGTGGCAACAGTCGTACGAACGTCTCCGGGTCTTCAACGAGGAAATCGATTCAGCTGAGGAACTGGCCCGTGATCCCCGCCGTCTCGCAGCTATGCACGAATGGGCGGCGGTCGTTGACGGCGCCCTCGCCACCGTCGCGGGAATTCACTACAACCTCTTCCTCGGAAGTCTGCTCGACGACGACCTTTCACCGGAACGAGACCTCGCCCCGTTTACCACTCTTACGCGCACAGGAACGTTCCTGTGCACGGAGTGGGCCCATGGAAACGACGCCGCGGCCCTGGAGACCCTCGCCACCTATGAGCGTGACACCGACACCTTTGTCCTCCATACGCCCACCGAGGGCGCCCGCAAGTTCATGCCCAACACCAGCCCCGCGGGGGGCCCCAAGTCCGGTCTGGTCGCCGCCCGGCTGCTGGCCGACGGCGCGGACCTCGGGGTCTTCCTCTTCCTCGTCCCGCTGACCGACCACAGGGGAGCGCTGCCCGGAATCACCATCGACCTCCTGCCCGAACGGGTCGGCAGCCCGGTCGACCACTGCGTCACCGCCTTCGACCGGGTGCGGCTCCCCCGTACCGCCCTGGTCCAGGGCTCCCACGGGGTGCTGCCGTCCGATGGCGTCCTGCGCACCGACGTGGGCAGCGCGCGCAAACGGTTCCTGCGGGCGATCGGACGCGTCACCATCGGCAAGCTCTGTATGAGCGCGAGCACGCTCGGCGGCTGCCGGGCCGCGCTCGCCATCGCCGTGCGCCACGCCCACAACCGCCATATCTCCGGCCCCACGGCGGGCAGCCGGGTGCCGCTCGCCGCGCACCGCAGCCACCATGGGCGGCTGCTCAAGGCGCTCGCCCTCGCCTACGCGATGACCTATCTCCACCGGGCCGTCACCGAGACCTGGATCACCCATGACCCGGCCGACCGCGAGCGGGTCGAGCGCCTGGTGGCCGTCGCCAAGGGATGGATCACCTGGAACTGCCGCGAACTGACCGTCGAGGCCCGGGAGCGCTGCGGCGCGCGCGGGCTCTTCCCCGTCAACGGGCTGGCCGAGTACCCCGCCAACGCCGATGGGGCCGTCACCGCCGAGGGCGACAACCTCGCCATCTGGTGCAAGGCGGGCGCCGAGATGATCTTCGGTCACACCCCGGCCGATCCGGCCGCCGCCGTGGCGCCGGAGTCCGGGGACGACGGCGACCCCGCCCCCGCCCCGGCCCCCGGCGCCGCCGCCGTCGTCATGGACGCTCGCGCCCACGCGCACCCCGACGCCCTGACCGATCCGGTGTTCCTGCGCTCGCTGCTCGCCGCCACCGAACGCGCGCTGCATGAGCGGGCCCGCCGCGATCTGCGCTCCGGACCCTCCGGCGACGCGCTGGCCCGCTGGAACAACGCCTCCAGTGCCGCGCTCGACCTCGTCGCCACCCATGCCGCCGCCCAGGCGGCCGACGCCTTCATCGCCGCCGTCGAACAGGTCGACGGATCCGGTACCCGTGCCGTGCTCCGCGATCTGTGCGCGCTCTTCCTGCTGGGCCGGGTGGCCCCGCTCACGGGAGAACTGCTCGCCGACGGGCTGCTGACCGCCGATCAGGTCCGTGCCGTGCCCGAGACCGTCGAGCGGCTCGTGGCCGGGCTCGCACCGCATCTGGAGATCCTGGGCGACGCCTTCGACGTGCCCGAGGAACACCTCGGTGATCTGCCGCTGCTGACCGGCCCCTGACCAGGCGCGGGTGATGCGTCCGGCCTGGACTGTCCCGTACCGGTAGATCGGTACGGTCGCGTCTGCACCGGTGGGTCCGGCGGGATGCCGATGCGCGCCGCGTGGTGTGAGGGACCCGTGTGGCGAGGCCGAAGGGGGATGAGGTTAGCCTACCCTTAGCTGCTTTCGTCTCTGCTCTCTCCCGACTCCCTGGGGGTTCCCGTGCCCGCCGCACCACCGCCCTACTCCGCGCTGCACGTCACCCGCGCCGAACGGATCACCCCGCGCATGGTCCGGGTCACCTTCGGCGGTGAGGACCTCGCCGAGTTCACCTCCGTCAGCCCCGATCAGCATGTGAAGCTCTTCTTCTCCCGCCGGGCCGGGCGGGCACCGGTCATCCCGCCCATGCCCCCGGACGGCGACGTGGGCCGCTGGTACCTCGACTACCTGGCCATGCCCGAGGCCGACCGGCCCTGGATGCGCAGCTACACCATCCGCTCCCACGACCCACGGCGGCAGGAGATCGACATCGACTTCGTCCTCCACGGAGGCGACGGCCACGGCGACGGTCACAGCGGGCCCGCGGCCAGCTGGGCCGCCACCGCCGAACCCGGTGACGTGGTCGGCATGGTCGGACCCCAGCTCAGCCACCACCGCACCCCCGGAGAGCGGGACTGGACCCTGCTGGCGGGCGACGAGACCGCGCTCCCCGCGATCGGCGCGCTCATCGAGGCGCTGGAGCCCGGCCGGCGCGTCCTCGCCTTCGTCGAGGTCGACCGCGCCGCCGAGGAACAGCGGTTCACCACCGCCGGAGACGTCACCCTCCACTGGATCCACCGCGACGGCGCCCGCCCCGGCGACGGCTCCCCGCTGGCCGACGCCGTACGGACCGCCGTCTTCCCCGAGGGCTCCGTCTTCGCCTGGGTCGCCGGGGAGTCCTCGGCGGTACGGGCCATCCGCCGCCATCTCGTCGGCGAACGCGGCCTCGACAGAAGCGCCGTCGCCTTCACCGGGTACTGGAGGCACCGCCTCTCGCAGGATGACGCCCTCACCGACGAGGATGTCGCTGACCGGGCGGATTCCCTGGCGGAACACTGACCCGGCGGACCCTATCCATCCAGCGGAGGAGAACGGTATGGCGGTCGCGCGGCTCAACGGGATCACCCTGAGCTACGAAGTGGAAGGCGAAGGCGATCTCGTCGTGATGGTGATGGGCAGCGGAAGTCCCGGCCGGGTCTGGCGGGTCCACCAGGTCCCCGCGCTCGTCGCCGCCGGATACCGCGTGGCCACCTTCGACAACCGGGGCATCCCGCCCACCGACGAGTGCGCCGACGGCATGACCATCGACGACCTCGTCGCCGACACCGCCGCGCTGATCGGGCACCTGGGCGGCCCGGCCCAGGTCATCGGCACCTCCCTCGGCTCCCGGGTGGTCCAGGAACTCGCCCTCGCCCGCCCGGATCTCGTCACCCGCGCCGTGCTGCTCGCCGCCCACGGCCGTCTCGACACCTCCCAGCGCATGATCAACCGGGCCAAGAGAGCGCTGTACGACACCAAGACCGTGCTGCCGCCGGCCGCCCACGCGTCCGCCGCCGCCCTGGAGAACCTCTCCCCGGCGACCCTCGCCAAGCCGTCCGTGGCCCAGGACTGGCTCGACATCTTCGCCCTCTCCGGCTCCGCCATCGGCGCGGGCGCCCGCGCCCAGCTCGACCTCGCCGACTTCCCCGACCGCCTCGACGCCTACCGGTCCATCACCGTCCCCACGCTGGTGATCGGCTTCGCGGACGACCGGCTGATACCGCCGGGGCTGAGCCGGGAGGTGGCACGGGCGATACCGGGGGCGAGATACGAGGAGGTGCCGGAGACGGGCCACGTCGGCTACCTCGAACGCCCCACCGAGGTCAACCGCCTCATCCTCGACTTCCTCAGCTAGGTCCTGTACGGGCGATCTTGTCGGGCCCGCGGGGTGGGCCGACCCCGTCCCCCGCGGGCCTCGCGCCGGCGGGGGACGGGCGGGCTCACCTGGCTGGTTCTTCCCCGGAGGGGGTGTGGCGCCAGCCGCGGGCGGTGCGGGTCAGTTCGCGGAAGCCCAGGGAGAGGAGGGTGTCACGTTCACGCGCGTCGTCCTCGCCCTCGTACACGGACACCAGCAGCCGCCCCACCCCGCACAGTTCCAGCCACTCCCGTGCCTGCCCCAGCAGCCATCGGACCAGCGCGGGGTCCGCGTCGTCCGGCAGGTTCAGGTCGGAGAGGTCGGCGAGTCCGCCCGAGCGGGCGTGGCGCTCGGCGCGTTCCAGTGAGGTGTCGAGTTCCAGGGAGGCGAGGTCCTCGCCGTCGAGCCGGGCGGTCAGCCGGGTGCCCAGGTCGCCGACGGTCCGGTTGACGCTCAGCCCGGGCAGCGGCGCGGGGGACGGCGCGGGCAGGTCGGTCACCCGGGCCAGCAGCAGGATCTCGGTGTCTCCGGTGTGGACGAACCCGGCCCGCTCCAGCGCCGAGCGGACATGCGGCCACGGCTCGGGCACGCCGACGACGCCGGGTACCGGCAGCAGGCCGTCGGCGTAACGGACCCGTACGCTCCAGCGGCCGAACTGGGCGAGGACGGCGGACATCAGCAGTCCCGCGGCTTCCCCGGCGTCGGGCAGGAAGATGAACCAGGAGAGTTCGCCGCTGTCGCGGTAGTCCTCGCCGACCTCGGCGGTGTCGCGGTAGCGCAGCAGGTGGGCGGCGCCGACGATCCGCTGGTCGGCCTCCAGGACCCAGGTGAGCTTCTCGGCGACCCAGGGGTTGGTGACGAACTCGTCCGGGCGCCGTTCCAGGCTGCTGAGGACGGTGTTCACCGAGGCGGAGACGCCGGGGACGACGGCGGCGGCGTGGGCGTTCACCAGATCGGTGAGCTGGTCCCGGTCCTCGCGGCGGAAGGGCCGTACCTCGGCGGGGGGAACGGAAGAGGGCATGACGGTGCCTCCGGAAGTGACTTCGGGTGGAAGGCCGCCATGCGATGCGGTACGAGATCGACTGTAACACTCCCGTTCGACGGGGGCGCGGAGCCCCGCCCTGGTCAGCGACGGGGCTCCCGGGTCCGGCCCGGCCAGGGGGCCGGACCCGTGCAACCGGGCCCGGCCCTCCGCCGCTCAGGTCAGCGCGGGCTCCTTCACCCGTACCGGTTCCTCGTCCGGCGCCGCGTGCCGTGCGGCCCAGCTCTCCAGCGCCACCCGGCAGGCGTGGTCGACATGGTGGAGGCGGGAGAGGTCCAGTTCCACCGGCCGGCCCGGGGGCAGTGCCTCCAGGCTGTCGAGGATCTTCGGCAGCCGCAGGAAGGTGGCGTTGCCGCTGAGCTCGACCCGGATCGGGCCGCCGGTACCGGTGTCAGCGCCGGGGGCGCCGGGTCCGTCGGCTCCGTCGGGATCGCTGTCGGGGTGCAGCACGCGCAGCTTCACCGCCGACGCCTCCCAGGCGGTCTTGACCACGGAGAGCGCCAGCCCGATGAGCACGCCCTCGAACATATTCACCGCGACGATCGACACCGCCGTGACGACGAGGATCAGCGCCTCGCCCCGGTGGCCCCGCCACAGGGACGCGAACTGCCGTACCGGCAGCAGTTTCCAGCCCGCGTGGACCAGGATCCCCGCCAGCGCGGGCAGCGGGATCAGCGCCAGCGCGCCGGGCAGGGCCGCCGCGAAGAGCAGCAGCCACACTCCGTGCAGCACCCGGGAGGCCCGGGTCCTGGCGCCCGCCTGGACATTGGCCGAGCTGCGGACGATGACGGCCGTCATCGGCAGCGCCCCGAGGACTCCGCAGACCGCGTTGCCCGCGCCCTGCGCCATCAGCTCCTGGTCGTAGCGGGTGCGCGGGCCGTCGTGGAGCCGGTCGACGGCGGCGGCGCTGAAGAGGCTCTCGGCGGAGGCGATCAGGGTGAAGGCGACGACGGTCCCGAGGACACCGAGGCTCAGCAGTCCGCCGAAGGCGTCCGCGCCGGGTATCCGGACGGCGTCGAGCAGTCCCTGGACCTCCACCGACGCCACCGGCAGCGAGAACACCACCGACACCGCCGTCGCCAGCACCACGGCGCCCAGGGCGCCGGGTACCGCGCGGACCGGGCGCGGCAGCCAGGTCCAGCCCACCAGCACCAGCACCGTCCCGGCGCCGACCGCGAGCGAGGCCAGCGCCTCGGTGCTGCCGAGAGCGTCGACCGCGGCGCCCGGCAGTCCGGCGAGCTTGTCCAGGCCGGATGCGGGGGCCTCCTGCCCGGCCGCGGCGTAGAGCTGTCCGGCGATGATGACGAGTCCGATGCCCGCGAGCATGCCCTCCACGACGGAGACCGAGATCGCGCGGAACCAGCGGCCCATGCGCAGGGCGCCCATCAGGAGCTGGAGCACTCCGGCCGCGAGGACGATCACGCCGAGCATCGGCAGCCCGTGTTCGCGTACGGCCTCGAAGACCAGGACGGTCAGCCCGGCCGCCGGGCCGGAGACCTGGAGGGTGGAGCCGGGCAGCAGCCCGGTCACCAGACCGCCGACGATCCCGGTGATCAGCCCGAGTTCGGCGGGGACGCCGGAGGCGACCGCGACGCCCACGCAGAGCGGCAGCGCGACGAGGAAGACCACCAGGGAGGCGGCGAAGTCCTGGCGGGGCACGACCGGACGCCGACGCGCGGGGCCGTTCGCCCCGGCGCCCGCCCCGGTGTTCGTTCCGGCCTTCGCCCGGGTGTCCGTCCCGGCGCCCGCCCCGGTCTTCGCCCCGGCCCTCGTGGCGGGATTGGGTCCGGGATTCACTCCGGCGCTCACAGGGCGGTGAACGTGTCGGTGTCGGACCGGTGCGCGCGCACGGTCCCGGTGTGCACCTCGTAGTACCAGCCGTGCAGCCGGACGTCATGGCGCTGGACACAGGGGTACGAGCGCAGCCGCAGCACCTGCGTCAGTACGTGGTGGTGGACCGCGCGCTCCACGGCCGGGTCGGCGGTGTCGGCGGAGCCCGTGAGCCCGGTGTCGTCGGTCGTCGCGTGCCGCAGCCAGTCCCGTACGGCGGGCACGGCCGTCAGGTCCTCGCCGCGGACGAGCGCGCCGACCGCGCCGCAGTGCGAGTGGCCGCAGACGACGATGTCACGGACGCCGAGCACGTTGATCGCGTACTCGATGGTCGCGGCCTCCGACGAGGGGTGGCCAGGGGTGTACGGGGGGACGATGTTGCCCGCCGTGCGCAGCTCGAACAGCTCGCCGGGACGGGCGCCGGTGATCAGCGAGGGGATCACCCGGGAGTCGGAGCAGGTGATGAAGAGGGCCTGCGGCGCCTGCCCCTGGGCGAGGGCCGCCAGCTCGTCGCCGCGGTCGGCCGCGCGGCCGAAGGAGCGGGCGTGGTCGATGAAGGTCTGCAAGTCGGTTCCTCCTGGCGCACCCCTGACTCGGGGCGCGTCGTGCTGTCTGTGGGGGGTGGACGCGACAGCGCGGAGTGCCTCCGCGCGCACGTGGGCCCCCTCAGCAGCGGAAGACCTGGAGTCGCGCGGCGGTGGGTCCGGCGCGTGCCGCTACGACATCACCGGCCGTGATCACCGATCGCACGGGTCCGCTCGTGGGGGGAGCGGTGACGGAGGTGTCGGCGCGGCGGCCGGGTGCCCGCTGTTCGCTCCGCGCCCGCTCACGTACGCGCTGGCGTGGCGGTTCCTCCTTGGGCCGCTCGGCCTCGGCGCAGCTCGTGGCCTCGGTGGCGGCCCGTGGCGTGGCCGAGGCGTGTGCGGATGCCAACATGCCGGAGACCACGAGGAGAAGGACGGCGACCACCGCGACCCAGGGGGAGGCGCCGCGGGCCGTGGCGCTACTGCCTCGGAGCATGGCTTCTCCCATGGGTGGGGGGTGGCGGGGCGGTGCGGCGTTGCCGAACCGTGATCATGACCGTAACTCGTTCACTTGTTTGCAGGGTGAACGCTCTGTGGTCGCTCTATGAAGGCGACCTGGTCGTCTGGTGAGAGCCCTGTCCAGATGTGCGGTTGACCCCTTTGGTCTGTACCTGAGTTCATCCACGGTGCACCGGCCCGCCCGTCGGTCCCTGACCTCTCGATGCGGACGAGAGGACATCGCGTCCGGCCGGTGCGGCGAACGGCCCGCGTGACGTACAGGCCTTCGTCAATCCCTATAAAGAGTGGGAAATTGACCCCGTGTCAGGGGGAGTAGGGTCCCCTCCATGACCGAGCGCGCGGAATCCGCCCCCGGCGTGGGAGTGCGGGAGAGAAAGAAGCGGGAGACCCGGCTCGCCATCCACCAGGCGGCCATGGAGCTCTTCGCCACCCGGGGGTTCGACCAGGTCTCGGTGGCCCAGGTGGCCGAGGCGGCCCATGTCTCCAAGGTCACCGTCTTCAACTACTTCCCCACCAAAGAGGATCTGGTGATGGTCCCCCTGGCCGAGCGGGTGGCCGACCCGGGCCGCCCGGTCCGCGAGCGCGCCCCCGGTCAGTCCGCCGTGGGCGCGCTGCGCCGGGAGTTCCTCGCCGATCTCGACCGGCGCGCCGCGCATGTCGGTCTCGACCCCGGGGGACTCGGCCTGATGCGGGTCGTCCGGGGCAGTGCCGCCCTCACCGGACGGGCGCTCCTGCTGGAGCGGCGGAACGAACGGCGGCTGGCCGAGACCCTCGCCGCCGAGACGGGCGCGGCGGCGGACGACATCACCTCCCTGGTGGTCGCGGCGACCGTGATGGCTGCCATGCGCGCGGTCGTGGCGGAGAACTGGCGGCGACTGGTCGAGGGGGACGACGAGGACGCCGTCCACGCGGACGCGGTGGCGGACGCCGAACGGGCCTTCGCGATCCTGGAGGAGGGGCTGGGCGCGTACGCGGTACGCAAGCGCTGAGCCCACCGCCAGGCCCGTCCCGCCCCCGCCCCGACCCGTGCCCGCCCGGCCTGCCGCCGCCCCCGTCCGGCCTGCCGTCCCCGCCCGTGCCCGACGACCCGCCGTCTCACCCCCGCCACCAGCGCCGCAGTACGTCCTCGGCGGGCTTCCCATGGGGTGTGTACGCCAGTTTCCGCGCGGTCTCACCGCTCTCCGGCCAGTCGTCCCACATCCACCAGCAGACCCCCGCCCACCACTCCCGCCCCTCGAACGCGGTCAACAGGGCCTGGTACGCGGCCGATTGCTCCTCCTCGCCGGGATGGCGGCTGATGGTCCAGGAGTACGGGGCGGTCGCCGTGCCCCGCTGGCTGGCATAGCCGGCCTCGGTGAACAGGATCTTCCGGTTGTGTTCCGCGGCGAAGGCCGCCAGTTCGCGGACGATCGGCCGCCAGCCCTTGGCGAGCCGGGCCGGATCCGTCGTCGCCTCGCCCGACAGCGGCCAGTAGGCGTCGATCCCGATCAGGTCGAGCGCGCCCCAGAACCGTACCCGCGCGTACTCGTCGTAGTTCGCGGCGTAGGTCAGCGGCCCCCGGTAGACGGCGCGCACCCCCGCGATCACCCGCCGCCAGCGCGTGGTGTCGCCGGAGGTGCCCGCCAGTTCGGTGCCGACCGAGAACCGGGCCACCTCCAGCTCCTGGGCGAGTGCGGCGTAGTGGGTGATGAACCGTTCGTACGCGGCGAACCAGGCGTCCTCGGCGCCCTCGCCACGGGGGCGGATCCCCGCCCGGTCGCCGCCGTCCTCCAGATCGACATGCGGCTTGAGCATCACCCGCAGACCGGCCGCGTGGGCGAGCCCGATGATCCGGCGCACGCTCCGGTCGCTCGCCGTCTGCTCGCCCGCCCGCATCGCGGACCGGTCGGTGCCGTCCTGGTACCAGGTGGGAGTGAAGACCACCCAGCGCGCCCCGGTGTCGGCGATCTGGCGGAGATAGGACCGGGCCTCGGGCCGGTCGTAGTCGTCGGTGGACCAGGAGGGCAGGGTGATGCCCCGGATCCGCTCACCGTCGGCGGCCGGTGGTCCGCCCGGGGACCGCTCCTCCCCGGCGGTACGGGAGTCGGAGGTACAGCCGGTCAGGACGGCGAGGGCGGCCAGGGCCGCCGCGGTCGCCCGCCTCAGCGCGTGCATCGGACCAGGTCCTTCCCCGGGCCCGGGGCCCGGACGACACGAGCCGTTCCCGGCCCGCGTGGGGCGGACCGGGAACGGCGGGATGGTGCGCACATGCCCAGGTACCGAGGTACTCAGCGGCCCACGCGCTCAGTTGCCCAGGGGGAGCCCATGACGGAACGGCGGACCCGGGGCACGGTCACAGCAGGCTCTCCGGGCTGACGAAGGTGTAGCCCATGGCGACCATGCCGTCGACGATCTGCTTCAGCGGGGCCACCGGGTGGGTCGGGTGGTAGTAGAAGCTCGCCACGCCGTCCCGGACCGCCAGGTTCGCCTGGGCGGCGGCCAGCAGGTCGGGCACCATCCGCGGCGGGTTGTTGTTCTGGGCGGCGGGCTCGTAGCTGCCCATGTTCTCCGGCAGCACCTTCGAACCGTAGACATCGGTCACCGGGTACGGGAAGAACTGGCCCAGATAGCGGGTGTTGTCCACCGGGCCACCGCTGAGCAGCCCGCCGAAGTACAGCGGACGCTCCACCCGGCCCTGGAAGTTGGCGCCGAAGACCCGGTAGTCGGTGGCGGACGCCGCGTAGTGCGGGGTGGTCCACAACTTGGGCCGGGGCAGCCCGACCCGCGCCAGCTCGGCCAGCGCCTGGTCGACCCGGCCCTGTGCCCACGCGGCGGAGTCCTCGGTGACCGGGCCGTCGTAGATCACGTAGTTCTGGGCGTCGACATGGGCCCGGAAGAACTCGAAGTCGTTGGCGGTCACCCCGTCATAGGGGTTGGCCACGTTCCCGTACTGGTGGGTGTAGCCGTGGCTCATCATGACCGCGCCATTGGCCAGCATGTACTTCAGGGTGTTGACCAGGGCGGGGCGCTGGGAGAGCCGGATGGTGCGGGCCGGGGGCCGGGGGTCGACGAAGACCGGGATGATGTTGATCCCGTACTGGATGTTCTGCGACTTCAGATAGTCGGCGATGGCGCGCAGCTGGGTCGCGTTGGCCGTCGGGGAGATGTCCTCCAGCCGGAGCATGCCCTTGTGCTGCTCGGGCGTGGTCGGCGCGAGCGCGTCGAAGAGCAGGTCCTGGAGGACGATGATCCGGTCGGTCTCGGAGACATAGGTGAACGGGATCTCACCCAGGTAGGTCAGGTTCCCGGACCGGAACGCCATCGGGAAGGTGACCGGGGTGGCGCCCGCCGTGTCGACGGCGGTGGCCAGCGTGGTCACCTCGCCGTTGCCGGGGGCCGGCCTGAGGACGGGACGGAGGATGCCCGGGTCCTGGCCCTGCGGGATCTTGCGGGTCAGATCGCGGCCCTTGTACGTCACCTTGGTGACATTGCCGACCGAACCGCCCACATCGTAGAAGGAGGACGTCGGGTCCCAGCCGTACTTGAACTCGAACTCCTGGAGGCTGATGGAGTTCGCCATGTTCCAGATGTTGCTGCCCATCCACAGCACGGGCTTGTTGGAGAGCAGGATGTCTAGATAGAAGTCCTGGGGGATGGCGTCGGGGACGGCCCCGCCGTAGTAGGTCGAGCCGATGTAGACGGTGGCGTCGAACGTCTCGATCTGGCCGGGCGCGTACTCCTGGACCGGCTTGGCGGTCACGGTGCCGAACCGGCCACCGAGGTTGGCCACACCCATGGCGTAGATCTCGCCGAGATGGCCGAAGGGGCCCGCCGTGTCATAGAGCACCAGGGTCTTGGCGGTGCCCGGGGCCGCCGCCGTGTGCGGCTTGCGCGGCCGGGGCGCCTCGTCGGCTGAGCGCGGGTGCTTCTTCCCCGCCCTCTCCGGTGTGCCCGGGGCGTTCCGGGTGGCCTGATCGGCCCGGCGCTCGGCGTCGGCCGCGCGCTGTCCGGCGGCCCACTCCTCGGTGTCCCCGGCGTGCACCCCGTCGGCGGAGGCGTTCAGCCCCTGGTGTGCGGAGTGGCGCCCGGTGACGTCCTGGCCCTGGCCGGCGACCGCGGTCGACGGCAGCAGAAGGCTGCTCCCCAGCAGCGCCGCGATGGCCAGGGCGATCAGGGCCAGCCAGGTCGGCCGTGATCTTGTCCTGGGATGGATCATGTGCGTGGTACCCCCTCATGTGTGGTTCCGCTTAGCGTCCGCACGGTATGGAGAAACCGCGGTGACGGCATCCGGGAGAGCGGCTCGATCATGGCCGGTTATCGCTATACGGCCATGGTCGGGGCCGCCACAGAATTCCGCTGGCGGAATGTGGTGCTCAACAGCCCGGGATTGTTCAGTCGTCGCCTATCGGATGTCAATGGGGTGGCAAAGGAGGCGCTGGCAAGAAAACAGGCCCCGAAATCTCCATAGAAGAACCCCGGCGGGGGATGCGTCTGGTACTTTCCGTAAGCGTGCCCGGACCGGGTCGTTGGGGAGACGACCGGTCATCGTGGCGCGGAAACACGAAGGTGGGGGGCTCCATGTACGGTAGGTCTGCTTGGGGATCCGTGCTGCCCTTGGTGGGTCTGGCGGCGGTTCCGGAAGAGATACCGGGAATATCTTTGGCCAAAGCATTACAGGCGACGGCGGGCGCCGGATTCCTTGTGTATCTCCTGATAGTTTTCGGCCTGGTGGTGGCGAGATTCCGGGTTCGAGTTGGCTCAACACCGGCGGCCAAAGGGGCTCGAAAGGACGGTACTCAGTCCGGACGGGACCGGGTGACGGTGGAGCGGCCGTGACCGTCGAGATACTGATATGGGCCAGTGTCGCCCTTATCGCCGCGGCCGGAACCTATAACTTCAGTCTCTTCCTGCTCTCCCGGCGCCGGGTTCCGCATCGCCCCTCCGACGGCGATCAGCGGTTCTATGTCTTCCTCCTCGCCTGTCTCAACGAGGAGATCGTGCTGGCCGAGAGCCTGGCCAGGATCAGCGAACTGCCCGCCGGGAACTGTGTGGCACTGGTCATCGACGACGCCTCCGACGACCGGACGGCCGAGATAGCGCGGGCGGCCGACCCCGAGCGGGTCTGGCTCCACCAGCGCCACCTCCCCGACGCCCGGCGCGGCAAAGGCGCCGCCCTCAACGACGGGGTGAGGCTGCTGCGCGGTTCCGATCTGCTGGCGGGACGCGACCCGGACGATGTGATCGTCTGTGTGGTCGACGCCGACGGACGCCTGGACCGCCATGTGATCCAGGCCGTCGACCCGTTCTTCAACGACCCGGCGACCGGCGCCACCCAGATCGGCGTACGGATGTACAACCGCCGGGCCGGTCTGCTGGCCCGGCTCCAGGACATGGAGTTCGTGGTCTACGGCGACATCTTCCAGAGCGCCCGCCGCTTCATCGGCAGCGTCGGCATGGGCGGCAACGGCCAGTTCATGCGGCTCTCCGCGCTGGACACACTCGGCGACGACCCCTGGAGCGACAGCCTCACCGAGGATCTCGACCTCGGGGTGCGGCTGATCGCGAGCGGCTGGACCAACCAGCACTGCACCACCGCCGCCGTCTCCCAGCAGGCCGTGCTCGATCTGCGGCGGCTGATCCGCCAGCGGTCCCGCTGGTTCCAGGGCCACTTCCAGTCGGCCCATCTGACCCCGCTGATCCTGCGCGAGGTCCGCACCAGGGCCGCGATGGACCTGATCTACCACCTGTCGAGTCCGGTACTCATCCTGCTGACCTCGCTGCTGCCGCTCTCCTTCCTGGTCGCCGTCCTGGGCACGGTCCTCGGCTCGGTCCAGGCCGGGTACCCGATGGTCTCGCTGAGCTGGTTCCTCGGTCCGTATCTGCTCTCGTTCACCTCGGCGTGGATCTACGGGCTGGTCTACCGCAGGCGTGAACGCACCCTGAGCGCGCTCCGCGCCGTGCTGCTCGGGCATGTCTTCGTCCTCTACGGCTACATCTGGTTCGCGGCCGGATGGATGGGCGTCTGGCGGACCATCACCGGGAAGCGCAACTGGATCAAGACGGCGCGCAGCTGACCGCCCGGCGGCCGCGGGTGCCGTTCTGGGTCGTTCTGGGCCGGTCTCGGCCGGTCTGGGGCGGCCCGGCGTGGCCGGGTGGTCCGGTCGCCGGGTGGTCCGGTGGTTCGGTTGCCCGGTGGTCCGGTGGTCCGGTGGTCCGCCCCGCCGAACCGGTGAGGGACATCGCCCCCGGCCCGTGTCCCGCGTGCCGCCGGCGCCCCGGTGCGCCATCGTTCTCGGGGCCGGGCGGCGGCCCCTCCGTACCGACAGTCAAGGGAGTCCCATGTCCTTATCGGGAAACGCACCGTCCCCCGCCGCGCACCGGCCCATCGCCGGGCCGCCCCGCCCGGTCCGGGCCATGCTGGTGCTCGGCACCCGGCCCGAGGCGATCAAACTGGCGCCCGTCGCCCGCGCGATGTCCGCCTCCCCGCTCTTCCAGCCGCTGGTGGTGACCACCGGACAGCACCGCGAGATGCTCCAGCAGATGCTGGGAATGCTCGGGGTCGGGGTACGGACCGACCTCGCCGTGATGCGGGAGCGCCAGCGGCTCAGCGAGCTGACCGCGCGGCTGGTCGACGGGCTCGGCACCGTCCTCAGGACCGAACGGCCGGACCTGGTGGTGGTCCAGGGCGACACCACCACCGCCCTGTGCGGTGCGCTCGCCGCCTTCTACGAACGTGTCCCCGTCGCCCATGTCGAGGCCGGACTCCGCACCGGAGTGATCGACAACCCCTTTCCCGAAGAGCTCAACCGCAGCCTGATCGGCCGGGTGGCGCGCTGGCACTTCGCCCCCACCCGCCGCGCCAGCGAGCGCCTCCTGGCCGAGGGCGTGGCCGCCGCGCAGGTGCTGACCACCGGCAACACCGTCGTCGACAACCTGCTGTGGGTGCTGGCCGAGTCCAGTGGGACCAGTGCCTTCCGTACCGACCACCGCCGGGTGCTGCTCACCCTGCACCGGCGGGAGAACCAGGGCGAACGGATGCGCGCGATGGGCGCCGCGCTGCGCGAACTCGCCGACCGGGGCGATGTGGAGATCGTGCTCCCGCTCCATCGCAGCCCCGCCGTGCGCGAGGCGCTCCTGCCCGAACTGGGCGACCACCCCGGGGTGCGGGTCGTGGACCCCCTCGGCTATCTCGACTTCGCGGCCACCCTCGCCGCCTGCGACCTGGTGCTCACCGACTCCGGCGGGATCCAGGAGGAGGCCCCGAGCCTGGGCAAGCCCGCGCTGGTGCTGCGCACCACCACCGAACGCCCGGAGGCCGTGGAGGCGGGCGCCGCCGAGCTGATCGGGACCGAACCGGCCGCGATCCTGGCCGCCGCCGGACGGCTGCTGGACGACCCCGTCCGCTATGAGCGGATGGCGGGCGCGGGCAACCCCTTCGGCGACGGCCGGGCCGCCGAGCGGATCGTGGCCCGGCTCGCCGAGGACCTCGGCGCGCCGCTGCCCCACGCCGGTGGTCCCGCACCGGGTCCGGCGGGGCCGTCCGGCTCCTACGATGCGGTGGTATGACCTTCCGCGTGCGGTGGCCCGTCTGGTTACGTGTCGGGGGGCCGCTGCTGGCCCTTGCCCTGCTGGTCAGCGGCGTGCTGGTGCTGACCGGGCGGCAGGAGGAGAAGCGGTACTCCCCCGCGGCCTCCTCCTGGCGTGACGGTTCGGTCCACGGCCCCTGGCGCTCGGTCTTCCACGGCTACGGCAGCAACACCGGCGGTGCCCGTGAGCTGACCCTGACGCCGCACAGCGCCCAGCGGCGCGAACGGACCCACGCGGGTCTCGTCGTCTCCACCGCCGGCTACGGCGCGGTGGAGTACCGGGCCCGGATGCGCACCGCCGCCCAGTTACGGGCGGGTGAGCCCAATCCCTGGGAGGTGGCCTGGCTGGTCTGGGCGTACCGCGACCCGGAGCACTTCTACTATCTGGCGCTCAAACCCAACGGCTGGGAGCTGGGGAAGCGGGATCCCGGGTACCGGGGCGGCCAGCGCTTCCTCGCCACCGGGCTGCCCCGGTTCCCCATCGGCGCGTGGTCGCGGATCCGGGTACGTCACGAGGGCGCGCGGATGGTGGTCGAGGTGAACGGCCGCGCGGTGGCCGACGTCACGGACCGGGAACGCCCGTATACGCGGGGGAGTGTGGGGGCCTACACCGAGGACGCGCGGGCGGAGTTCCGCGATATCACGGTGGACCGGCGGGGCTGACCTGGCGGCGCGGCGGCGATCTCGCGGTGGACCGGTGACGCCGTGCTCGTGTGCTGCGTACGGCGCCGCGTTGCCGTGCTGCGTACGGCGCGGGGATCCGGTGCTGCGTACGGCGCGGGGATCCGGTGGTCCGTACGGCGCGGGGATCCGGTGGTTTCGCTACGGCGCCGGGATCGGCGGACTCGGTACGGGCGGGGGAGCCGGGGACGGGCCGATCGGGGCCGCCGGTCCCCGTACCGGGCCGATGAACTCCCCGTATGGGACAGCTATATGACTGAGCGTCATTCGTCGTCGCTCCGCGCCACGGTGCGTCACGTGATGGGGAACACGTCCCCCCTGCGGACAACCGCTCGTCCGCCCTGACCGTCTCCCTGGGCGACGGTGGATTTCGACTCCACGGAGAGAAGGGGAACGTTTCGAGAGGGGCGTTTTCTGGACGGTGTCAAATCCGCCACGCCGGGCCGGATAACGGAACGGATAGCTCCAAATTCGTGGTGCTGATGAGAAGCCAGAAGAGTTCCCCGGTCAGCGGGCTGGGCGGCTCCAGATGATTCGCGGGTGAATGTGCGTCCTCTGCTAGGCTCGATCGAGAAGTCTGCACAAGTCACTACTACGGGGGAGTGAGTGGCGTTGGGGGAGAGCCTTTTTTCTGCTCTCTCATGGGTGAGGGGGTTATTCCTCTTCGAGTTGCTGTCAGCTGTCGCCGTCCTGTGGATGTTTTGGTACGGGAAGGCGAAGCTGCGCATTCACGAGGAGTCGGTCACCCGGGAGAAGTTTCGGGAGAGGCGGCGAATCGCCCGTGAATTGCACGACGGCGCCGGTCATCGGATGCTGGCCATCGTGATGCACGCCCGCAGGCTGGGCGCCGAGAACAGCGAGGCGGCCGCGGCCGCGGAGACCATCGAGGAACTGGCCGTCCAGGCGGGCCGCGATGTCCGCGGCGCGCTGGGCTGTCTGCCGCGCCAGGACCGCCCCGGCCAGGTCGACGGGCCGCTGACCGACCGTGTGGTCGCGCTCGGCGTCGACCTTCCCGAGGTCGGGCTCAGGGCACGGTTCACCAATGTCGGGGCGGAGGTCAACGTCCATGCCCGGGTGCGCCACGAGGCGCTGCGACTGATCCAGGAAGGCGTGACCAACGCGATCAAACACGGTGACGGACCCATCGACGTGGGCGTCACGTTCGGCGACCGGCTGGAGGTGACCATCACCAACGGGCCCCGCGCGGAGCGTGGCGCCCCCACCTTCCAGAAGGCGGGCAGGCTCGGCCGAAGCCTGCCGGGCGGCGGCCAGGGCATCCCGAATATGCGCCGCCGGGCGTATGAGCTGGGCGGGGATCTCGACTTCCGGCGACTGCCCGGAGGCGGAGTGCGGATCGCGGCGGTCCTGCCGCTCAACGGCCGCCTGGAGGATCCGTTGCGCGCGGCCTAGCGAGCGCGGGCAGTGCTGTCGCGCGGTGCTCGGCCCCTCGGGGGGCGGAGCACCGTCTGGCCACCGTGTTCCGCGCGCGTCCGGTGTCACCGGCCCTCCACGGGGAAGGCCGGCGACACGGGCGGGGACGCCTCGGCGGACACGGTTCCCTCAGCGGGGCATGCCCACGAGGTGGGCGGGACGGCCCCGGCGGCTGTGCCGCGTAGGCGTCCGTCTCCACGGCGCGTCCGTCCGGCGTCCCCGGGTCCGTCCGGCCTGACACCGGCGCCTGAGGAACGGCGCGTCCAGGCTCGGCTCGAACGACTCACCGGAAAGGCCCCATGAGAACCATCCGCATACTGATCGCCGACGACCAGCCCCTGGTGCGACAGGGGCTTCAGGCGGTCTTCGCGCCCCTCCGCGACATCGTCGTCGTCGGAGAGGCGGCCCATGGCCTGGACGCCGTGGAACAGGTCCGCACCGACGCGCCCGACGTGGTGCTGATGGATGTCAATATGCCGAAGATGAACGGCCTGGAGGCCACCCGGCGGATCTGTTCCCGCGCCTACGGCGGCACCACGCCCAGGATCGTGATGCTCACCATGTACGACCAGGACGAGTACGTCTTCGACGCGCTGCGCGCGGGCGCCAGCGGCTTCCTGATGAAGGACGCCTCGCCGCGGCAGCTCGCGGACGCGGTGCGCGAGGTCGCCGAGGGCGGCGCCCTGCTCTCCTCGTCTGTCACCCGCCGTCTCATCCAGGAGTTCGTGCGCCGCCCCGCCCTGCCCGTGAGCACCGCCGACGAGCTGCCCTCCCTCACCGGTCGTGAGGTGGATGTCTTCCGGCTGATCGTGCAGGGCTACGGCAACGCGGAAATAGCGGAACGGCTTGTTCTGGGGGAGAGCACCATCAAGTCCCATGTGCAGAGCCTCTATCGGAAACTGGGTGCCCGGGACCGGGTCCAAGTCGTCATCTACGCCTATGAGAAGGGCCTGATCTGACCCGGGAGCGAGCCCCGGTCACCCGTCTCGGCGGTGGAGCTCTCCCCCCGCGGGGGGAGAGTCATTTCCCGTTCCCGGCGGAGGGAATTCTGCATCGGACTCAATAGTGTGACGGTCGTATGGTCATGCAATCAGGGGAGGGGTCATATGTCCGAGGGAACCGTACAAGCCGAACAGGGCGCGCCGTTCGATCAGTCCGTGCAGACTGCACGGACTGTACGGAGTGAGCGGATCGAACGGGTCGAACAGAACGGACAGACTGAACGGGCCGAGCCCACAGGACGCACGAACCGGATTCTTATCGTCGCCCGAATGACGCCCGAGAAGGCGCAGGAGGTCGCGGCGCTCTTCGAGGCGTCCGACCGCACCTCGCTGCCGGTCGCGCTCGGGGTGACCCGGCGGGAGCTCTTCCACTACCAGCGGGATCTCTACTTCCATCTGGTGGAGTTCGAGGGGGACGCGGCGCGGGCGATGGCGGAGGCCCGGGTCAGGGAGGACTTCCAGCGGCTCTGTGCCGATCTGGATCCGCTGATCGCCCCGTACGACCCGGAGACCTGGCGCAGCCCGGCCGACGCGATGGCCACGTCCTTCTACCGCTGGTCCCGCGACTAGGTCCTGTCCGGGCGATCTTGTCGGGCCCGCGACGACAGCTACGGCACCTCTCCCCCTGGGCCTTCGGCCCGGGGGGACCCCCAGCGTTGTCGGAATCGCCCGAGTACACC
>NZ_JBHVHF010000043.1:0-37447 GCF_042800315.1 Streptomyces sp. NPDC057638 | reverse complement strand
CCCCGACACCCTCCACACCCACGCCACCCACCACCTCCCCGAACACATGCGCCCCACCACCTACATCGAACTCACCGAACTCCCCCTCACCCTCAACGGAAAACTCGACCGCAAAGCCCTCCCCGCACCCCCGGACCCGGTCACCGTGACGGCGGCCCCGGCGACGGCCCCGGCCCCGGCCGGCGCGGACGAGGACCCGGCGACGGTGCTCGCCCGGCTGATGGCCGAGGCGCTGGCGCTGCCCGCGATCGGGACGGAGGACAACTTCTTCGCCCTCGGCGGTGACAGCATCGTGTCGATCCGGCTGGTCGGCCGGGCCCGGAAGGCCGGGTTCACGATCACGGCCCGCCAGGTCTTCGAACACCCGACCCCGGCCCGGCTGGCGGCGGTGGCGGCGCCCACCGATGTCACGCGCACCACCCGGCGCGACCGCTCCCCCGACCTCGGCACCGGCCCACTGGTGCTGCCGCCGGTGGCGCACTGGTTCGCCGCGCGCGGCGGCCCGTACCGGCGGTTCTGCCAGGCCCGGCTGGTACTGCTGCCCGCCGGGGTGCGCGGCCGCGACCTGGCGGGCGCGCTCCGGGCCGTCCTGGACCACCACGACGGGCTCCGTCAGGTGCTGACGGTGACGCGCCAGGGACTGTGGAGCGCCGAGGCGCGGCCCGCCGGAGCCCTGACGGCCGACGCGGTGCTACGCACGGTGGACGCCCTCGGTGTCACCGGCGAGGAACTGCGGGAGCTGGTGGCGCGGGAGTCGGAGCGGGCGGCGGGCGAACTGGACCCGGTCTCCGGCGACACCGTCCGCGCGGTGCTCCTGGACGGCGGCCCGGACGCCGCCTCCCGGCTGCTGCTGGTCGCCCACCATCTGGTGGTGGACGAGGTGTCGTGGCAGATCCTGCTGCCGGATCTGCGGGCCGCGTGGGAGGCGGTCGCGGCGGGCCGCGTCCCGGTGCTCGACCCGGTGCCGACATCGCTGCGGTCCTGGACGGCGGCGCTCGCGGCGGAGGCGCACAGCCCCCGGCGGCTGGCGGAGCTGGGCCACTGGCTGGACTCCGCGCCCCGGGAGCGGCTGCTGACAGGCCGTGCGCTGGATCCGCGCCGGGACACCGTGGCGACCGCGCGGCGGCTGACCGTACAGCTCTCTCCCGAGGAGACCGAGCCGCTGCTGACCACCGTCCCGCGGGCCGTGCACGGCACGGTCAACGACACCCTGCTGACCGCGCTGGCGCTGGCCGTCGGCGAGCGGGCGGGCGGGGCCGGGTTCACCGTGGACCTGGAGGGCCACGGCCGCGAGCAGCACCTCGTACCGGACGCGGATCTGACGCGGACGGTGGGGTGGCTGACGGCCGTCCATCCACTGCGGCTCGGTGCCGGGAGCTACGATCCGGCCGCCGTGCTGGCGGGCACCCAGGACGCGGGTGCCGCGCTGAAGGAGGTCAAGGAGGCCCTGCGGGGCGTCCCGGACGGCGGGATCGGCGCCGGGCTGCTGCGGTACCTCAACGCGGGCACCGCCCAGTTGTTCCCTCGGGAGCCGGGCGCCGAGGTCCTGTGGAACTACCTGGGGCGGCAGGAGGCGCGGGTCGCCTCCGACTGGGGCCCGGCCGCCGAGGCGGACGCCCTGTCCGTACGCCCCGAACCGGACGCGCCGCTGTCGCACGCGCTGACCGTCGACGCCGAGATCGAGAACGGTCCCGACGGGCCGCGGCTGACCGCCGCCTTCGTCTGGGCGGGCGAGGCACTGCCCCAGGAGACCGTCGGCGAACTCGCCGACGGCTGGCGGGCGGCGCTCACCACGCTGACGGCGTGGGCGCGGGGCGGTACGACCGCCGGACACACCCCGTCCGACCTCGACCTGCTCGATCTCGACCAGAACCAGATCACCATGCTCGAAGACATGTGGAGGGCCCAGCAGTGAAGCAGTCCCGCAACGAGGCACGTATCGAGGACATGCTGCCGCTGTCACCGCTCCAGCAGGGCATGCTCTTCCACTCGGTGTACGACCAGGACGCGACCGATGTGTACACCGTCCAGGTGACGGTGGCGCTGGCCGGTCCGGTGGACGCGGCCCGGCTGGAGCGGGCCGCCGGGGCGCTGCTGCGCCGTCATCCGAACCTGCGCGCCGGTTTCTGGCACGAGGGTGTGCCCCGGCCGGTGCAGTTCATCCCGTCGGAGGTGGTGCTCGCGCCGCGGACCGTGGACCTGGGCGCGACGCTCTCAGGGACCGGCGCTCCGCCCGAGGCGGCGCTCGCGGAGGCCGAGCGCGCGGAGCTGGCACAGCGGTTCGCGCCGCACCAGCCGCCGCTGCTGCGGCTGCTGCTGGCGCGGCTGGCCGACGACGACCACCGGCTGGTGATCACGGTCCATCACATCCTGGTGGACGGCTGGTCGATGCCGCTGCTGGTGGGCGATCTGCTGGCGCTGTACGGGAGTGACGGCGACGACTCCGGGCTGCCACCGGTCCGTCCCTACCGGGAGTATCTGGCCTGGCTGAAGCGGCAGGACACGGCCGCCGCCGAGACGGCCTGGCGGGCGGCGCTGGCGGGCTTCGACGGCCCCGCGCTGGTGGCGCCCGCCGAGCCGGGCCGCCCGGCGGTGCGGCCGGCTGTCCACGCGGTGGAGCTGTCGGAGGCGGCCACGGACCGGCTGACGGCGGCGGCGCGCCGGCTGGCGACCACGCCGAGCACGCTGGTCCAGTGCGCCTGGGGGCTGGTGCTCGGCGGGCTGACGGGCCGCCGGGACGTGGTCTTCGGGCTGACGGTGTCGGGCCGCCCGGATGAGATACCGGGGGTCGAGTCGATGCTCGGTCTGTTCATCACGACGGTGCCGGTACGGCTCGACACACGGCCTGGGGAGAGCGTCGGGGAGCTGCTGCGCCGGTTCCGGGACGAGCAGAACGCCCTGCTGGCCCATCACCACCTGGGGCTCGGCGCGATCCAGAAGCAGGCGGGCGGCGGGGAGCTGTTCGACACGCTCGTCGTGATCGAGAACTATCCGGTGGATCCGGACGCGCGGCCGGTGCTCCCGGGCGGGCTCCGGGTGGCGGGGATCGAGGCACGGGACGCGACGCACTATCCGCTGACGCTGGCGGTGTCGCTGGACGAGCGGGTGGAGCTGCGGATCGAGTACCGGCCGGACGTGGTCGGCGAGCGGCGGGCCCGGCTGGTCGCGGACCGGCTGGCGCTGGCGCTGGAGCGGATCACCGAGGCGCCGGAGACACCTGTGGGGGCGCTGGGGCTGCTGCCGGAGGCGGAGCTGGCGCGGCTGCGGGAGGGCTGGGGCGGTCCGGTACGGGAGGTGCCCGGCGGCACGGTCATGGACCGGTTCGCCGAGCGCGCGGCCCGGACGCCGGACGCGGTCGCGGTGGTGGCGGGTGAGCGCTCGCTGACCTTCGCGGAGCTGGACGAGCGCTCGGCGCGGCTCGCGGCGCTGCTGGTGGCGCGGGGCGTGGGCCCCGAGTCGGTGGTGGCACTGGCGGTGCCACGGTCGGCGGAGTCGGTGGTGGCGATCTGGGCGGTGCTGCGGGCGGGGGGCGCGTATCTGCCGCTGGATCTGGACCATCCGGTGGAGCGGCTGGGGTTCATGCTCGCGGACGCGGCGCCGGTGTGTGTGCTGACGACGTCGGAGGCGGTGGGATCGCTGCCGCCGGGAAGGGCCGTCGCTTCCGGTGGCGGAACCGCCGGTGTCGGTGGCGGTGCGGCCACCGGTGACAGAACCGCGGGCATCGGTGGCACGGACACCGGTACGGTCGCCGGGTGCGGCGATCCGTCGTGGATCGTGCTGGACGACCCGGCGACGGTCGCGGAGCTGGCCGCCGTCGTGCCCGCGCCCGGGCCGGTGGATGTCGTACCGGACCACTGCGCGTATGTGATCTACACCTCGGGTTCGACGGGCCGCCCCAAGGGGGTCGTGATCACCCATGGCGGTCTCGCACATCTGTACGAGAACCATCGGACGGACATCCTCGGCCCGGTGGCGACCGCCGCCGGGGGCCGGGCGCTGCGGGCCCTGCACACGGCGTCGTTCAGCTTCGACACCTCGTGGGAGCAGTTGTTCTGGCTGGTCGCCGGGCATGAGCTGCACATTCTGGACGAGGTGGAGCGGCGGGACGCCGAGTTCGTCGTCGGCTATGTGCGCGAGCACCGGATCGACACGCTGGACGTGACGCCGACCTACGCCCGGCAGCTGCTGGAGTGGGGGCTGCTGGACGCCGCGCACCACCGCCCGGGGCTGCTGCTGCTCGGCGGCGAGGGCGTTCCGGAGGCGCTGTGGTCCGAGGTCCGGGCCGCGGACGGGGTGCTGTCGGTGAATCTGTACGGGCCGACGGAGTACACGGTCGACGCGCTGGGCGCCGATCTCGCGGTGAGCCCGGCACCGGTGGTGGGCCGGCCCATCGGCAACACCCGGGCGTATGTGCTGGACACGGCGCTGCGGCCGGCGCCGGAGGGGGTGCCGGGTGAGCTGTACTTGGCGGGCCAGGGCATGGCCCGGGGCTATCTGGGCCGCCCAGCGCTGACGGCGGAACGTTTCATCGCCGACCCGTACGGTGTGCCGGGCGAGCGCATGTACCGCACCGGGGACCTCGCCCGCCGACGGCCCGACGGACTGCTGGAGTACCTCGGCCGCACCGACGACCAGATCAAGATCCGCGGCTTCCGCATCGAACCCGGCGAGATCGAGACCGCCCTCACCGCCCTCGACGGCATCACCACCGCCACCGTCATCGTCCGCGAGGACACCCCCGGCATCAAACGCCTCATCGCCTACGCCACCGGCACCGCCGACCCCACCACCACACGCGACACCCTCACCCACACCCTCCCCGACCACCTCGTCCCCACCGCCATCATCATCCTCGACACCCTCCCCACCACCATCAACGGCAAGCTCGACCACACCGCACTCCCCGCGCCGGTGCTCGGCGGCGCCCCGGCCTCACGGGCTCCGCGCGACGAGCGCGAGGAGGTGCTGTGCCGGGTCCTGGCCGAGGTGCTGGGTCTGGCGTCGGCGGGTGTGGACGACGACTTCTTCACGCTGGGCGGCGACAGCATCGTCTCGATCCAGTTCGTGACGCGGGCCCGCAAGGAGGGCCTGGTCCTCACCCCCCGCGATGTCTTCGAGCAGCGGACACCCGCGCTGCTGGCGGTGGTGGCGCGGACCACCGCCGACACACCGGGCGGCCCCGGACCCCGGGCCGACGGGCCCCTGGTGGAGCTGGACGAGGAGCGGCGCGCCGCGCTCGCCCGGGTCTTCCCGGACGCCGCCGAGGTGCTGCCGCTGGCCCCGCTCCAGGAGGGGCTCTACTTCCACGCCGTCTACGACGACCGCGCCCTCGACGTCTATCTGATGCAGAACTTCGTCGAGCTGCGGCACGCGGTGGACACGGTGGCGCTGCGGGCGGCCTTCGACGGGATGCTGCGGCGCCACCCCCATCTGCGGGCCGGTTTCTGGCACGAGGGGCTGCCGGGGCCGGTGCAGGTGGTGCCGGAGGCGTTCGAGCTGCCGTGGGAGGTGCGCGATCTCACCGGCCTGGACGAGCCGGCCCAGGAGGCGGCGCAGCGCGAGTTCTCGCTCGCGGACGCGGCGACCCGGTTCGACCTGGCGGCGCCGCCACTGCTGCGGGTGACGCTGCTGAAGTTCGCGGAACAGCGGTGGATGCTGTGTGTGACACAGCACCACATCCTCACCGACGGCTGGTCGGAGTCGCTCTTCTTCGAGGAGCTGTTCGCGCTGTACGCGCGGGGCGGCGATCCGGCGGGACTGCCGCCGGTGACTCCGTACCGCGACTACCTGCGGTGGCTCGCGGCGGCGAACGGCGCGGCGGCGCTGGAGGCGTGGCGGGGACATCTGTCGGGTCTTGACCAGGCGACGCTGGTGGCTCCGGCGGATCCGGCACGGCGGCCGGTGACGGCCGAGGTGGTCACGGTCGCTCTGGGCGAGGCGGCGAGCGAGCGGCTGCGGTCGTTCGCGCGGGCCTGCGGGGTGACCCTCAACACCGCGCTGTCGGCGGCGTGGGCGCTGTCGCTGGCGTCGCTGACGGGCCGGGACGACGTGGTGTTCGGCGCCACCGTCTCGGGACGGCCCGAGGACGTTCCCGGCGTCGACCAGATGATCGGCATGTTCATGAACACGCTGCCGTTCCGGGTGACGCCGCGGCCGGGTGAGCCGCTGCGGGAGCTGCTGGCGCGGACACAGCGGGAACACGCGGCTCTGCTGCCCCACCACCATCTGGGTCTCGGCCCGATCCAGCGGGCCATGGGCCTCGGGACGCTCTTCGACACGCTGTACGTGTTCCGCAACACGCCGCTGGACGACGCGGCCCGCGAGGAGGCGGTGGAGCGCCACAACATCGGCTGGACGCACAGTGTCGACGGGACGCACTACCCGCTGACGCTGGCGGTGACGCCGGGGGCGTCGCTGGAGCTGAGCCTCGCGTACCGGCCGGACCTCTACGACGGGGCCACGGCGCGGGCGCTGGCGGCCCGGCTGCGGCGGCTGGTGGAACAGTTCGCGGACGGCGGTGCCACCCCGGTGGGCCGGCTGCGGGTGCTGGAGCGGAGCGAGACGGCGGAACTGCTCGACCTCGGTGACGACGGCGGACACGAGGTCCCGGCGGGCGCGCTGACGGATCTCCTCGCGGCGCGGGCGGCGGCGACCCCGGCGGCGACCGCGCTGGTCTTCGAGGAGGAGCGGCTGAGCTACGCGGAGCTGGACGAGCGCTCGTCGCGGCTGGCCCGGGCGCTGATCGCCCGGGGCGCCGGTCCGGAACGTACGGTGGCGCTGGGGCTGCCGCGTTCGGCGGACTTCGTGGTGGCGATGTTCGCGGTGCTGAAGACGGGCGGCGCGTATCTCCCGCTCGACCTGGACCACCCGGTGGACCGGCTGGCCGCGATGGTCGCGGACGGCGAGCCGCTCTGCCTGGTCACGACCACGGCGGTCAGCGGCCGGGTGCCCGAGGTCCCGGGGGTGCCGCTGCTGACGCTGGACGACCCGGCGACGGTCGCGGACCTCACCGCCCGCTCCGGCGCCCCGGTCCACGAGGAGGAGCTGACGGCGCCGCGCGACGGCCGTCACCCGGCGTACCTGATCTACACCTCCGGCTCCACCGGACGCCCCAAGGGCGTGGTGGTGCCGTACGCGGGGCTGACCAACATGCTCGCCAACCACCGGGAGCGGATCTTCGGCCCGGCGGTACGGCTGGCGGGCGGCCGCCGGCTGCGGGTCGCGCACACCGTGTCGTTCGCGTTCGACATGTCCTGGGAGGAGTTCTTCTGGCTGGTCGACGGGCACGAGGTGCATGTCATCGGGGAGCGGCTGCGGCTGGACCCGGCGGCGCTGACGGAGCACTACGACCGGGTCGGCGTCGACGTGGTCAACGTGACCCCGTCGTACGGGCAGCAGCTGATCGACGCGGGTCTGCTGGACCCGGACCGGCACCGCCCGACGCTGGTGCTGCTGGGCGGTGAGGCGGTGCCCGACTCGCTGTGGTCGCTGCTGCGGCGCACCGAGGGGACGATGGGCTACAACCTGTACGGCCCGACCGAGTACACGATCAACGCGCTGGGCGCGGACGTCGCCGACAGCGGTTCGTCGTGCGTGGGGCGGCCCATCGTCAACACCCGGGCGTACGTGCTGGACAGCGCCCTGCGGCCGGTGCCGCGCGGGGTCCCGGGCGAGCTGTACCTCACGGGCGCCGGGCTGGCGCGGGGGTACTTCCGGCGTCCGGCGGCGACCGCGGAGCGTTTCGTCGCGGATCCCTTCGGGACGCCGGGGACGGTGATGTACCGGACCGGGGACCTGGTGCGGTGGCGGGAGGACGGCCGGATCGACTACCTGGGCCGCGCGGACCACCAGGTGAAGATCCGGGGCTTCCGCATCGAGCTGGGCGAGATCGAGTCGGCGCTGACCGGCCTGGACGGGGTCGCGGCGGCGGCGGTCACGGTGCACACCGGTCCGACCGGGGTGCGGCGGCTCGTGGCGTACACGGTGGCGGCGTCGGGCGCGGATGCCGACACGCGGACCGCTCCTGACGTCCTGCGGGCGCGGCTGGCGGACGTGCTGCCGGAGTTCATGCTGCCGTCCGCGTTCATCGCGCTGGAGGCACTGCCACTGACGGTCAACGGCAAGACCCACCGGGCGGCGCTGCCCGCGCCGGTTCTTGACCGCGCCGGTGGCGGACGGCCCCCGAAGGACGCCCGCGAGGAGCTGCTCTGCCGGGTCTTCGCCGAGGTGCTGGGCCTGGACCGGGTCGGCGTCGAGGACAACTTCTTCGAGCTGGGCGGTCACTCGCTGTTGGCGATGCGGCTCGTCGGCCGGATCCGGGCGGAGCTGGGCCTGCCGCTCCAGGTGGGGACGCTGATGTCCGCGCCCACCGTGGCCGGTGTCGCGGCCCGCTCCGGCGGCGACGCCCGCCGGGACGCGCTGCGGGTCCTGCTGCCGCTGCGGGAACGCGGCACGCTGCCGCCGCTGTTCTGCTTCCACCCGGCGTCCGGCTTCGCCTGGCAGTACACGGGTCTGCTGCGCCATCTCGACCCGGCCCGGCCGGTGTACGGGGTGCAGTCGCCGGGCCTGTCCGGGCCGCTGCCCGACGAGGCGGACGTGCCCGACGTGGCCGCGCTGTGCGAGCGGTACCTCGCGGAGATCCGCGCCGTCCAGCCCGAGGGCCCGTACCACTTCGCGGGCTACTCCTTCGGCGGCACCGTCGCGCACACCCTGGCGGCGATGCTCCAGGAGCGCGGCGAGGAGGTCGCCTTCCTGGCCCTCCTGGACGCGTATCCGCCGGAGCGGGACGACTGGTCGTATCTGGACTCCCCCGACTGGCGGGAGCGGCTGGAGCGGTCGGAGAGCGGCTTCCTGCTGGCCGTCGCGGGTCTCGGCGGCGGCGAGGTGAGCCGCGAGGAGGCGATGGCCGCGATCCGGGACAGCCAGGGGTTGCTCGCGGGGTTCGACGACCGGCTGCTGCACGCCGTGGTGGACACCAACGTGCACTGTGTCCGGCTGCTGTCCCGCAGCCGGACCCGGCACTACCGGGGGGATGTGCTCTTCTTCACGGCCTCCCGGACCACCCCGCCCGGTGAGGAGCCGGGGGTGGTCTGGCCCGCCCATGTCGAGGGCGTACTGACCGAGCACGTCCTGGACCTCGGGCACGACGAGCTGATGTCGCCGGAAGCGCTCGACGGGATCGGGCCGCTGCTCGACGCGGCACTGCGGAAGGCCACTCCGGTCCCGTCGGGCGGCTGAGACGGCTGGTGCCGTGACGGGTGGGTGCGCGGTGGGCCCGTGGCACCCGGTACGGGGGCCGCCCGGGCCCGCGGGGCCCAGGGGTGGAGGTGCCCCCCAGGCGCCGCCCGTGGCCACCCGGGCCGCAGGGCCCAGCGGGAAGGGCACTCCCCCAGGCGCCGCCCGAGGGCCCCCGCCCGGCGATATCCGTCGGACCCGCCTTCGCCTGAGGGGCCAGGGCACCGCCCGGCGTCCCACCGCACCGGAGAGCCGTCGGGCCACGACCTCGGCGTCACCGGCATACCGCCGTACCGCCGTACCTCAGCACACAAGCACCTGAGCACCTGAGCCCAGGGGCGCAGAGTCACCGCACCACAGAGTCACCGCACCACGGATTCCCCATCACCCAGGGAGGGGTTGTGTCCCAGAACAGCACGTCACACGGCGAGTTCGGCGGCCGCGTGGCGCTCGTCACCGGGGCCGCGCAGGGCATCGGCCGGGCGGTCGTCAGCGCGCTGAGCGCCCTCGGGGCCACCGTCGCCGCGGCCGACCGGGCGGACGGACCGCTCGGGGACACGGTGACCGCGCTCTCCCTGCCCCACCCGGGCGGCGGCGCCACGGCGCCCGGCCGGGTGACCGGATACCGGCTCGATGTCACCGACCCCGCCGCCGTCACCGCGACGGTCGCCCGGGTCGAGCGCGAACTCGGCCCCCTGGACATCCTCGTCAACGTCGCCGGAGTGCTCCGTACGGGAGCGGCGCTGGACACCACCGACCGGGACTGGGCGGACGTCTTCGCCGTCAACACCACGGGGGTCTTCCATGTCTCCCGCGCGGCCGTCGCCGGGATGGCGGCCCGGGGCCATGGCTGCGTGGTCACCGTCGCGTCCAACGCGGCGGGCATCCCCCGGGCCGGGATGAGCGCCTACGCCGCCTCCAAGGCCGCCGCCGTCATGTTCACCAAGTGCCTCGGCCTGGAGGTCGCCGCGCGGGGCGTCCGCTGCAACGCGGTCTGTCCCGGCTCCACCGACACCCCGATGCAGCGGTCGCTGTGGGACGGTCCCGGCGGCCCCGGCCGGGTGATCGAGGGGGACCTCTCGGCGTACCGGACCGGCATTCCGCTCCAGCGCCTCGCCGACCCCGAGGACATCGCCGAGGCGGTGGTCTATCTGGCGTCCGACCGGGCCCGGCACATCACCATGCAGGACATCTATGTCGACGGGGGCGCGACGCTGCGCTGACCGCCGCGCCGCCCGTCCCCGTACCGGGCCACCCACCCCACACACCACACACCATCAACCTATGCGGCGCGTACGGACGGACGGACGCGCCGCGCACACAGCAAGGAGCCCCACCGTGTCGACGGTCCCTCAGATCGCCGAGCCGCACCGACCCCCGGCCCACACCCCCTCCTCCGCCGACGTCACGCCCCCGGCCGGAGCCTCGCGCTCCGCTGTGGGCGCAGCCACCGGCCTCCTCGACGCCTACCGCCGCGAGGACCGCTTCCTCGCCACGCCCACCCGCACCCTGCTCGCCCGGGGCGTCCGTCACTCCGTCCCGCACGGCCCCGAGCCGCTGCACCGACGGGTCGCCGACGCCCTCCGCGCGGTCGGCCCGGACGACGGTGGCCCCCGGGTCGTCCTCGGCGCGATCCCCTTCGACCCGTCGGCGCCCGCCGCCCTCGTCGTGCCGGAGACCGTGACCACCGGACCCGCGCTCGCCATGGACCCGCTGATCGCCCTGCCGGCCGCCGCGCCGGCGCGGGGCGGCTGGACGGTCCGGCCGGAACCGGAGCCCGAGGAGTACGCACGGGGCGTCGCCGCCGCCGTCGACCGCATGTGGCAGGGCGAGTTCAGCAAGGTGGTACTGGCCCGCACCCTGCGACTGACCGGCGCGAACGGGCCGGATCTGCCCGCCATGGTCCAGCGGCTGGCCCGCCGGGACCCGGGCGGCTACACCTTCGCCCTGCCCACCGGTCCCGGCCGGACCCTGCTCGGCGCCAGCCCCGAGCTGCTGGTCTCCCGCCGGGGCGGAGTGCTCGTCTCCAACCCGCTCGCCGGGTCCGCCCCGCGCAGCGGCGACCTCGCCGAGGACGTACGGCGGGCCGCCGGCCTGCTGGAGTCCGCCAAGGATCTGCACGAGCACGCCGTCGTGGTCAACGCCGTGCACCAGACCATGGCACCGTACTGCTCCTCGATCGAGGTGCCCGCACGGCCCTCCCTGATCCGTACCGCCACGATGTGGCACCTCTCCACGACGGTCACGGGCACCCTGGCACACCCCGGGGTCTCCGCCCTGGAGATCGCCGGCGCGCTGCACCCGACCCCCGCGGTCTGCGGCACCCCGACCGATGTGGCCCGTGCCGTGATCCAGCGGACCGAGCCCTTCGACCGTGGCTTCTTCACCGGCGTCGTCGGCTGGGGCGACGCCGAGGGCAACGGCGAGTGGGTGGTCACCATCCGCTGCGCCGAGGCCGGGGAGGACTCGCTGCGGCTGTACGCGGGCGCGGGTGTCGTCGCCGCCTCGGATCCGGCCGCGGAGACCGCCGAGACCGCCGCCAAGTTCCGTACCTTCCTCGACGCCATGGGGGCCGAGCTGTGACCGCGTCCGTCCCGAACACCACCGGGGCCACCCCCGGCCGGGGGTCCCTCCCGAACACCACCGTGACCGTCCCCGGCCGGGGCGGCACCCCCGCCCACGGCACCGCGAACACGCCCGACCCGACCTGGCCGGAGGCGTTCGCCCGCCGCTACCGCGAGGCCGGCTGGTGGCGCGGTGAGACCTTGGGCGCGGTGCTCCGTGAGCGTGCCGCCGCCCACCCCGACCGTGTCGCCGTCGTCGACCCGGTCGGCGGCCCCGGCGGCACCCGGCTGGCCTGGACGTATATCCAACTGGACCGGCGCGCCGACCGGATGGCCGCGGGGCTGGTCGCCCGGGGCATCGGCCCCGGCGACCGGGTGGTGGTCCAACTGCCCAACACCGCCGCCTTCTTCGAGGTGCTGTTCGCGCTCTTCCGGATCGGTGCCGTGCCGGTGCTCGCGCTGCCCGCCCACCGGGAGACGGAGATCGGCTACTTCTGCTCCTTCACCGAGGCGGTGGCGTACATCGTCCCCGACACCCACGGGGGCTTCGACTACCGCCCCCTGGCGACGGCCCTGTACGCCAGGGTGCCCTCCCTGCGGCACGTCCTGGTCTCCGGTGCGGACGCGGGCCCCTTCGAGAACCTGGCCGATGTGCCCCGCGCGCCCGTGCCGCTGGCCGAGCCCGCCCCCTCGGACATCGCCCTGCTCCAGCTCTCCGGCGGCAGCACCGGCGTCCCCAAGCTGATCCCCCGCACCCACGACGACTACGTCTACTCGGTGCGCGCCTCCAACGAGGTCTGCGGCGTCGACCGCGACAGCGTCTATCTGTGTGTGCTGCCCGCGCCGCACAACTTCCCGCTGTCCTCGCCGGGGACTCTCGGCACGCTGTACGCGGGCGGCCGGGTGGTGCTGTGTCCCAGACCCGCCCCCGACACGGCCTTTCCGCTGATCCAGGACGAGAAGGTGACGATCACCGGCCTGGTGCCACCGCTGGCGCTGGTGTGGACGGAGGCGGCGCCCGGCACCCCGTACGACCTCTCCAGCCTCGATGTCCTGCTGGTCGGCGGGGCCAAGTTCGGCGAGGAGGCGGCCCGGCGGGTGCGGCCGGCCCTCGGCTGCTCGCTCCAGCAGGTCTTCGGTATGGCGGAGGGACTGGTGAACTACACCCGCCTGGACGACGACGCCGAGACGGTCGTGACCACCCAGGGCCGTCCGCTCTCCCCCGATGACGAGATCAGGATCGTCGACGACACGGACGAGGACGTTCCGGAGGGGACGACGGGCCATCTGCTGACGCGTGGCCCCTACACCGTCCGGGGGTACTGGAAGGCACCGGAGCACAACGCCCGCGCCTTCACCACGGACGGCTTCTACCGCACCGGCGATCTCGTCCGGCGCACGGAGAGCGGTCATCTCGTGGTCGAGGGCCGGGCGAAGGACCAGATCAACCGGGGCGGCGAGAAGATCGCCGCCGAGGAGGTGGAGAACCACATCATCGCCCACCCCTCGGTGCACGACGCCAACGTGGTCGCCGAGCCCGACCCGTACCTCGGGGAACGGACCTGCGCGTACGTCATCCTGCGCGGGAACGCCGCGGCGGTGGGGGCGCTCGCGCTGAAGCAGTTCGTCCGGGGGCGGGGGCTGGCCGCGTACAAGGTGCCGGACCGGGTGGTGTTCGTGAAGGCGTTCCCGAAGACGGGGGTCGGCAAGGTCTCGAAGAGGGATCTGCGCGCCCGTACGGCCCCGGCGTCCGTCTCCCCCGCCCCTCCGCCCACTCCCCTGGCTCCCCCTCACTCCGACTGACCCCCGCTGACTCCCCCGCTGGCTCCACCGCCGGAAACGGAATCTCTCATGGCACTGCCCTCCATCCCCTCCTACCGCATGCCGCTCCCCGCGGAGCTGCCCGCCAACCGGGTGGAGTGGACCGTCGACCCGGACCGCGCCGTCCTGGTCGTCCACGACCTCCAGAACTACTTCCTGTCGGCGTTCGACACCGGGAGCGAGCCCGTCACCACCCTGCTCGACCGGATCAACCTGCTACGGAAGGAGGCCGGCCGACTCGGGATCCCGGTTCTCTACACCGCCCAGCCCGGCGGCCAGACCCCCGAACAGCGCGGGCTCCAGCAGGACTTCTGGGGCCCCGGCATCCCCGACGACCCGTACGCGGCGGCCATCGCGGACGCGGTCGCGCCCGGCCCGGGGGACACCGTGCTGACGAAGTGGAAGTACAGCGCGTTCACCCGTACCGGACTGCGGGAGTCCCTGCGGGAGCAGGGCCGCGACCAGATCGTGGTGACCGGGGTCTACGCGCACATCGGCGTCCTGATGACGGCGTGCGACGCGTGGATGCGGGACATCCAGGCGTTCGTCGTGGCGGACGCGGTGGCCGACTTCTCCGCCCGGGAGCACCGGATGGCCCTGGAGTGGGCCGCGGGCCGGTGCGCCGTGGTCACGACGGCGGAGGAGGTGTTCCGGAGCGGGCGCTGACGGTGCTGACGGGTGCTGACGGGTGCTGACAGGTGCTCCACGGGTACCGCCGCGTCCGGGGTTCGCGGCGCAGGGGCTGTGGGGGCGTCAGAGCGTCAGGGCGTCAGGGCGTCAGGGCGTCAGGGCGTCAGGGCGTCAACGGATCGTGGAGGTGGTGCCGGGCTCGGCGTAGTCGACGGGGTACCGGTGGGGCGATCAGCGAGGGTGACGGCCGCCATCACGGCCGTGTATGACCGGCCTCTTGCCTCCGGCGCCCCCACGATGGAAACTTCTTGCAGTTCCTTTCAGCAAGAAATTGCAACGCCGTGTCATGACGTACATCCGCCCCGGCTCGATGTGCTCCACGGGCGGGTCTCTCCCCGCGAGGAAAGGACAGGCTCATGTCGTTCCTGAAGAAGACCGCCCGGCGGTTGGCGGTGGCTCCCGCCGTGGGCGCGCTGATCGCGGCGGGTGCGCTGGCGACCGCGACCCCGGCGACCGCCGCTCCGGAAGGCGCCCTGGCCGGTGTCTTCATCTACGCCAACCCCAACTACTCGATCCCGGTGTACCCCAGCGGCGCCCCCGTGTACGTGGCGAATCTCGGCGGCCCGGCGCAGGACAGCGTCTCCTCCTTGGCCAACAGCACCGACCTCCGCATGTGTTTCTACGAGCACGGGAACTTCGGCGGTCTTGAGTTCCGGATCGGCCCCGGCGAGTGGTGGGCCACGCTCCCTGGATGGATCAACGACAAGATCTCGTCCTACCGGCCCTGCTGACCCACAGGGCCGTCCGCCCCCCGGACGGCCCTGTGCCCGCCCCCGCCCGCGCGCACCACGGAAAGCACCCGACCGCACGCCGACAGAAAGGCAGCCATGCGTTCCAGCGCCGAAGGCAGGCCCTCCGCCCTGTCACGTCTCAAGCACCGGACGGCGCTCCTCGCCGCCCTCGCCATCCTCACCGCCTCAGCCGGTGTGCTCGCGAACACCACCCCCGCCCAGGCCACCGAGGCCGCCGGCTGCATGGGGAACGGGCGCAGCCTGTGTCTGCGGGCGCATGAGAACTACGGGGGGTTCTCGCTCCCCTTCAGCATGCCCAACGTGTTCTCCAACCTCGGCCAGTACCAGGACCAGGTCTCCTCCATCGTCAATGACTCGATCTACTCCATCTGCTTCTACGAGCACCCGGGCTACGGCGGTCTTGAGTTCAGGATCGGTCCCTGGGAGTGGTGGCCCAGCCTGCCCGGGTGGATCAACGACAAGATCAGCTCCTTCCGCCCCTGCTGAGGAGACGGAACCGGCCCGCGAGCCGGGGCCGCCGGAGCCGGAGACGACCGGCGAGGCCGGGGCACCACGCCCGCGGCCCCGTGTCCCCTCCGGCTCGGGGGATCGGCGGCCTCAGCCCGCGAACCGGGCCATCCATGCCTCGACCTCGTCCGCCGAACGCGGCAGACCCGCCGACAGGTTCTCGTGTCCGTCCTCGGTGACCAGCAGATCGTCCTCGATCCGCACGCCGATGCCACGCCATTCCTCCGGCACGGTGAGGTCGTCCGGCTGGAAGTACAGGCCCGGCTCGACGGTGAGCACCATGCCCGGCTCCAGCACCCCGTCCACGTACTCCTCGTTCCGGGCCTGCGCGCAGTCGTGCACATCCAGTCCGAGCATGTGCCCGGTCCCGGCCATGGTGAAGCGCCGCTGGAGTCCGAGGGCGTACGCGCGGTCCGCCGGGCCCTCGATGAAGCCCCACGCGACCAGCCGGTCGGCGAGGTAGCGCTGCGACGCCTCGTGGAAGTCGCGGTACGCCGCGCCGGGGCGGACGGCGGCCATCCCGGCCTCCTGCGCCCCGTACACGGCGTCGTAGACCTGACGCTGTACGGGAGTGAAGGTCCCGCCGATCGGGAAGGTCCGGGTGACATCGGCGGTGTAGAGGGTGTGGGTCTCCACTCCGGCGTCGAGCAGGAGCAGTTCTCCCGGGCGTACCGGACCGTCGTTGTCCGTCCAGTGCATGATCGTGGCGTGCTCGCCCGCGGCGCAGATCGAGCCGTAGCCCACGGAGTTGCCCTCCAGGCGGGCCCGGCGGAAGAAGGTGCCCTCGATCCAGCGCTCGGACGAGGCGACCGCCCGGGACAGTTCGCCGATCGCGTCGGTGAATCCGCGCACGGTGGAGTCCACGGCCTTGCGGAGTTCGGCGATCTCCCAGTCGTCCTTGACGACACGCAGATCGCTCAGGGCCTCCTCCAGTCCGGCGTCCCGCTCCGCGTCGGTGCTGACGGCGGCCTCCAGGGCCGGGGCGAGACCACGGACGATCCGGGTCGGCACACCGGGCGCGGCGGCCAGGTCGGCGGCCGCCGTGCGGACGTCGCGGCAGGGCAGGCCGAGCACGGACGCGGCCTCGGCGAGGGAGCGGCGGCGGCCCATCCACAGCTCCGCCGTGGGGCCGGTCCAGAACTCGTCGTCGTCCCTGCTGTCGCGGGGCAGCTGATAGCAGTGGGCGTCATGGCCGCCGTCGGCGCGGGGTTCGAGGACCAGGGCGCCGTCGCGGGCCCGGTCCCCGGTCATATGCACATAGCCCGAATAGGGACGGAAGGGGTAGCAGTCGTCGTTGGAGCGGACCTCGAGGCCCCCGGAGGGGATGACGAGGCGTTCGCCCGGGAAGCGGGCGGAGAGCGCGGCACGGCGGCGGGCCGCGTGCGGCGCCTGCTCGTCCAGCGGCAGATCATGCCGCTCGGTCGGGGCCCATCCCGTCCGCATCAGCGCGGACAGCTCCTTGGTTATCCCCGGGTAGAGACCGTTCTTCCGGCCTTCCGCCATATCGTCCACCTTCCCTGTGTCTTCGCTGTGGCTTCGCTGTGGCTGGCCCTGTGGCCGCTCTGGGGCTGCTCCGAGCCCGGAACGCGGCTTCGCGGCGAGGCGGCTCCGCGTTCCGGGCGTGGTACGGACGCCCTTCCGGCGCGGGTACGGACGGCCTCCCGGCCGCCGGGGCCACCGGCAAGCGGGACGGTATCCCGTGCCGCGCCCGCCCGGTGCGCGGATGTGCCAGTGGCACGGATCCGCCATCCGGTGGTCCGGGACCATCGACAATGGGACGCATGATGAACGAGAGACTCGGCGAGGCGCTGCGGCTGCTGGGGCTGGACCCGACGGCGGCCCGGGTCTATCGGGCGCTCCTCGATCTGGCGCCCGCCCCGCTGGACGTGATCGCCACCGCCTCGGACGCCGCCCCGGGGGAGTTCCCGGCCGCGTACGCGACCCTCGTCGACGCCGGGCTGGCCAGCGCTCCCGGGGCGGACGGGGAGGTGGTGGCCCCGGTACCGCCGACCGCGGGGCTGGAGATCCTGGCCCGGCACCGGGCGGCCGAGGTCGAGGAGTCGAGGATCGCCGTCGCGGGCGCGTTCGAGTCCTTCCGGCGTCAGCGCCTCGCCGCCTACAACGACGATCTGGTGGAGGTCGTCACCGGCGACGCGGTCGGTCCCCGGATCCGCCGGGCGTGGGCGAGTGCCCGCGAGCAGATCCGGCAGTTCGAGTCGCCGCCGTATGTCCTCCTGGCGGACGCCACCCACGACGCGCTGGCGACCCTGGCCCGGGGGGTGACCCAGCGGGTGGTGTACTCACGGGAGTCGCTGGCGCACCCCGGCCGTCTCACGGAGGTGATCGAGCCCTGTGTCATGGCGGGCGAGCAGGCCAGGGTGCTGCCGTCGGTACCGGTCAAGCTGGTGATCATCGACGACGCCTACGCCCTGGTCTCGCTGTCGATCCAGGAGGCCGATGTGCACAACAGCATGCTGGTGGTCCAGCCGTGCGGCCTGCTCTCCGCGCTCATCGCCCTGTTCGAACAGTCATGGCGCGCCGCCGTGCCGTTCCAGGGCCACACCACCCGCCCGGGCGGCCTGCCTCCGGCGGACCGGCGGTTGCTGTGGCTCCTCGCCGGGGGCGCCGACGATGAGGTCATCGCCCGTGAGCTGGGCATCAGCAGACGTACCCTCTTCCGGCGCCTCCAGACGCTGATGGCCCGGCTGGGTGCCGCGAACCGCTTCCAGATGGCCTTGCAGGCACAGCGCAACGGCTGGCTGTGATCCGTCGGCGGTGGTCTACCCCCAGGGCTGTCACCTTGTCTTACGGGGGGTTCCGGGCCCGCCGGGCGGGACGGGCCGCCGTGGCCCGGTCACCGGCGCGCGGCGTCGGTGACCGGGCCGTACGGCGTTCACCGCCCGTACCACTCCCGCGCGAGCAGCTCGTAGGAGCGCACCCGGTCCGCGTGGCCGTGGGTGATGGTGGTGATGATCAGCTCGTCGGCCGAGGTGGCCTCCTGAAGTCGTTCGAGCTGGTCGGCGACGCGCGCCGGGGAGCCGACGAACTGGGTGTCGACGCGGTCGGCGACGAGTTCCTGGTCCGCGTCGGTCCACGGATGGGCGCGGGCCTCGTCCGGGGTGGGGAAGGGGATGGCGCCCTCGGCGGTGCGGATGCTGCGGACCCAGGGGGCGTAGCCGGTGGCCAGCTCGCGGGCGGTCGCGTCGTCCTCGGCGACGACGACGTCGGCGGAGACACTGACATACGGCTTGTCGAGGTCGCCGGAGGGCTGGAACGCGGCGCGGTAGCCCTCGGCGGCCTCCAGGACGGTGGCGGGGCTGACGTGGTAGTTGGCCGCGAAGCGCAGTCCGTTGCGGCCCGCGACCTCGGCGCTCTCGCCACCGCTGCTGCCGAGGATCCACACCTCCACCTCGGCGCCCTCGCCCGGGACGGCATGGGCCTCGGTCCCATCCGCGGCGCGGTAGTCGCCGCGCAGCAGCGCGAGGATGTCGTCGACCTGCTCCCCGTACTCCTGCGCCGTGGCACCGGGCAGGTGCAGCAGTTCCTGCTGGACCCGGAAGCGCGGCGATCCGATCAGCTGCTCGAAGGAGAACCGGGGCGGGATCACCAGCCCGTTGGGGGCCCGCCCGTCCACGACGGGGATCGTGGCCGGGCGGGGCTCCGCCGCCCGTCCGGACGGCCGCCCGCCGGACCGGCCGAGTCCCAGGTCGAGCCGCCCGGGGTGCAGGGCGTCGATCAGCCCGAACTCCTCGACCGTGGAGAGCGCGGTGCGGTGGCCGAGCTGTACGGCACCGGACCCGATCCTGATCGTGGAGGTCGCGCCCGCGGTCAGGGCGAGGACGACCGCGGGCGAGGCTCCGGCCACTCCCGGGTTGAGATGGTGCTCGGCCAGCCAGTACCGCGTGTACCCGAAGCGTTCGGTCTGCCGGGCGAGGTCGATGGTGTGGCGCAGCGCGTCCGCGGCGGTGGAACCGGACGGGATCGGGACGAGGTCGAGGACCCCGAGGGGGATGGTGGACATGATCGGGTGGTACTCCTCAGCGGTCGGCGGTGGCGGGTGCCGGTACGGAAGCGGGTTCGGGGTCCGGGGTGCGGGCTCGTAGCGAGAGGCCCTGGGGCGCTGACGGGGCTCAGGGCGCGGGGGCCGAGGGCTCGGCCCCCGGCCCGGCCCCGGTCTCCGGCGGTGACCCGGTCCCGGTGTCAGGTCCGGTCCCGGTCTCCGGTCCGGGCAGGACCGGCGCCCAGGGGAACGGCGGTCCGGGCAGATCGCGCCGCAGCGCCGGGGCGATGTCGGACTGGAAGAGTTCCAGTGAGGCGCGGTGCTGGGCCTGGGTGAACGCGCCCGCGTCGGCGTGCAGATGGATCGCGCTGTGCCCGAACCGCTCGTGGTAGCGGTGCACCTTCTCGATCACCTGTTGCGGGCTGCCGATCAGCGCGGAGCTGCGTTCGACGAAGTCCTCCAGGGTGGCGAAGACCGGTTCGAGCCCCAGGCGCTTCTGGAGGTCGAGATAGCCCTCGAACTCCGGCCGGTAGGCGGCGATGGCCTCCTGGGAGGTCCGGGCCGCGTAGTACCCGGCCGTGCCCGCCCCGACGACGGCCCGCGCCGGATCGTGGCCGTAGTGCTCCCACCGCTCCCGGTAGTAGCTGATCAGCTCGGCGTACGGCTCTATCGGGTGGGTGACGTTGGCCGAGAAGAGCGGATCGCCGTAGCGGGCGGCGAGATCGACGGACTCCCGGCTGGTCGCGCTGCCGTGCCAGACCCGGATGGGCCGCTGAAGCGGCCTCGGCCAGACCTCGGCGTCGGTCAGGGCGGGGCGGAAGCGCGGGGTGGCGCTCACCTTCCCCTGCCGCCAGATCCTGCGGAACAGCTCGTAGCTCTCGGCGTTACGGTCCCACTGGTCCTCGGGGGTGACATGGAAGAGCTCGCGCTGGGCGGCGCCGTTGCCCTTCCCGATGATCAGCTCAAGCCGGCCGCCGGAGAGGTGGTCCAGCGTCGCGTAGTCCTCGTACGCGCGGACCGGGTCGAGCAGACTCAGTGTGGTGACGGCGGTGAACAGCCTGATCCGGGAGGTGAGCGCGGCGATATGGCTGAGGACGACGGGGGGTGAGGAGGAGAGGAAGGGCCGCTCATGGCGTTCGCCGACGCCGAAGCCGTCGAATCCGAGCTCCTCGGCCAGCACCGCGTTGTCGATCACTTCTCTGAAGCGCTCGCCGGTACTCGGCTGGGTACCGGTCACCGGATCCGGTACGTGCACGATCAGGCTGATCAGCAGGAACTTCATGAGGCCGCCCGCCCGGGCTCGGGCTCCGCGCGCGGATCGGGGTGGGCCAGCCCGAGGTGGTCGCGGAGCGTGGAGCCGGTGTAGTCCTCGCGGAACACCCCGCGTTCCTGGAGCAGCGGGACGACGGTGTCGGCGAACGCGTCCAGGCCGCCGGGGGTGAGGTGGGGGACCAGGATGAAGCCGTCCGCGGCGTCCGCCTGGACGAAGGCGTTGATCGTCTCGGCGACGGTGGCCGGGGACCCGATGAACGACTGGCGGGCCGTGGTCTCGATGACCAGCTCCCGGATCGACAGGTTCCGTGCGGCGGCGCGCTCGCGCCACTCGCGGGCCACGGCGACCGGGTCACGGAACATCCGTACGCTGGCCCGGCCGCGGGCGACGGTGTTCTCGCCGGGGAGCGGATCGACGTCCGGGAGCGGGCCGTCCGGGTCGTAGGCCGACAGGTCCCGGTTCCAGACGTGCTCCAGGTAGGCGATGGCGGTCTGGCCGCTGACCTGCTGCCGCCGCACCTCCGCCGCGTGTTCCTGGGCCTCGGCGTCGGTGTCACCGAGGACGAAGGTGGCTGCGGGCAGCACGAGCAGCTGGTCGGGGGTACGGCCGTGGCGGGCCAGACGGCCCTTGACGTCGGCGTAGAACGCCTGGCCGGGACCGAGTTCGCTGTGTCTGCTGAAGATGGCGTCGGCGCGCGACGCGGCGAATTCACGGCCCTCGTCGGAGTCGCCCGCCTGGAAGATCACCGGGCGGCCCTGGGGGCCGCGCGGCACGTTGAACCGCCCGGCGATGTCGAAGTGCTGCCCCCGGTGGGCGAAGGCCCCGGCCCGCGCGTCCCGCAGGAAGCGGCCCGACCGCTGGTCCGCGAGCAGGTCGTCGGCCTGCCAGGAGTCGAACAGTTCGGTGGTGGTGTCCAGGAACTCCCTGGCCCGGGAGTAGCGCTGCTCCTGGGGGAGGAATCCGCCGCGCCGGAAGTTCTCGCCGGTGAAGGGGTCCCACGAGGTGACCACGTTCCACGCGGCGCGCCCGTCCGACAGGTGGTCCAGGCTGGCGAACTGGCGGGCCACCTCGTAGGGCTCGTTGAAGGTGGAGTTGATGGTGCCGGTCAGTCCGATCCGTTCCGTGACGGCGGCCAGCGCGGTGAGGACGGTGAAGGTGTCGGGCCGTCCCACCACGTCCAGGTCGTAGATCCGGCCGCCCTGCTCCCGCAGGCGCAGCCCTTCGGCGAGGAAGATGAAGTCGAACTTGGCGCGTTCGGCGGTCCGGGCGAAGTGCGCGAAGGAGCTGAAGGCGATGTGGCTGCCCGCCCGTGGATCGCTCCAGACCGTGGTGTTGTTGACACCGGGGAAGTGGGCCGCGAGATGGATCCGCTTCAGGGGCTTGCCCCCGGCGGGATCGCTCGCGGTCGGGGCACCCGTGGCCGGTATGCCCGAGGTCGACGTGCTCATGGTGGTAGGCGTCCTCCGGTCTCAGACGGCGGTGTAGCGGTTGGCGGGACGCGGGAGCCCGAGCAGACCGCGCAGGGTGTCTGCCTCGTACGCGTGCCGGAAGGCGCCCCGGCGCTGGAGCTCGGGCACCAGGTCCCGGGTGATCCGCTCCAGGTCGTGGGCGAGGACCGCCGGGCGCAGCCGGAAGCCGCTCAGACCGGCGCCGCGCCACTCCAGCAGCAGATCCGCCAGGTCCGAGGGCGTGCCCGTGAACACCTTCGCGTCGCTGGCGGGGGCGGGGCCCGCGAGCGTGTCCAGCCGTGCCTTGCGCTCCCGTGCCGCCGTACGGTCGTCGTCCAGGAACACCAGCAGATCACCGAAGATGTGCAGGTCCTCGCCCGCTCGCCCCGCCCCGGCCTGGGCCGCGCGGATCCCGGCGACGGCGGCACGGGCCTGCCCGGCGTCGTGCGGGGTGACGTATCCGATGTCGGCCGACCGTCCCGCGAGGCGGTACCCGGCCTCGTCGCGCGCGAGCACGCTGACGACGGCCTGTCCCTGCGGTGGCCGGGGGGTGATCGAGGGCCCCTTGACGCTGAAGTGCTCGCCCGTGAAGTCGATGTAGTGCAGCTTGTCGCGGTCGATGAAGCGCCCGGTGGCGGCGTCGCGGATCTCCGCGTCGTCCTCCCAGCTGTCCCACAGCCGGCGTACCACCTCGACGTAGTCACCGGCCTCCGCCAGCAGGGCGGCGGTACGGTCGGCGGTGAACGCGTCCTCCCGCTCCCCGGCCCGTGGGCGGGGGAACGTACGGCGTCCGAAGTGCGCGGCTTCGCCGGGGCGCGCCGACACCTGGACCCGCAGGCCCGCGCGACCGGCACTGGCGTAGTCCAGGGTGGCGATGGCCTTGGAGATGTGGAACGGCTCGGTGTGGGTGGCGACCACGCTGGGGACCAGCCCGATGTTGCGGGTCAGCGGTGCGACACGGGCGGCGATGAGCACCGCGTCGAGCCGGCCCCGCACCTGGTCGGTGCGGTTGTCCGGCTCCGTGGGGTGCCAGGACTGGGGCCCGAGCGCGTCCTCGAAGGTGACGAGGTCGAGCAGGCCGCGTTCCGCCTCGGCCACGAGGTCGGCCCAGTATCCGGCGGTGAACAGGTGCTGGGGCCGGGCGCCCGGCTCGCGCCACGCGGCCGGGTGCCAGCCCGCGCCGTCCAGTGCCACGGCGAGGTGGAGGGGGGAGGGAGGTGCCGACACGGCTTGGTGCCTTCCTGGTTGACCGTAGGTGATCACCGGCCCTCGTACGGAGGGCTCGGCGGTGAGGAACGGGACAGGTCGGGTACGACAGCGGGAGGCGGCCGCCCGCCGGCCCCGAGGCGCACCCCGGCGGACGGGCGGACCCGTCACCGCGCGGAGCGGGCCCCGGCGGTCAGGGCGCGCGCACGGGAGGGGACGGGCGCCCTCATCCCGTCACCCGGCCCATGGTCGGCCCCGCCGTACCGCGGCCCCGGAACGCCCCTGTCGTCGCAGACTAGGCGGAGCCGGACCGCCGCAGGTGGCGGACGTGTTGCGGTTCCATGAAGCCGTCCGCGCCGACCGGGGAGGGCGGGGCGGCGGCCCCTCCCGCGCTGTGCCGGGACCAGTCGAGGATCCGTGGCGGTGTGCCCCCGGCCCGCGGCGCCTTCCCGGGGGCGCGGTGTCTGCGGGCGATCCCGTCCAGATCGAGCAGGGGGCCGAAGGCGGGATGTGCGGCCAGTCGCCGCGCGTAGGACCACAGCCAGGGGTGACGGGCGGCGCGGTGGACGGCGGCGGCGTCCAGATGCGGACGGTGCACGGTGTCGAAGCGCACCAGCGCCACCCACAGCCACACATCGGCGATGGTGATGGCCTCACCGAGGATGAATCTCCGGGTCGCGAGGCGCCGTTCCAGTGAGCCCAGGGCCCGGAACAGGGCGCCGAGGGCGGCCCGGCGCGCCATGGCGTCGGCGCCGGGCCGGCCTGCCCGCCGCGCCGCCTCACCGATGCCGTACTCGCTCAGGCGCGCGACGGTCTCGATCTCCTCCTCCGCGCCCGGTGGGTAGAGGGCGGGCCGGTCGGGGCCGGGGCGGTCGAAGTGCCGGGCCAGGTCGCGGAGGATGTCCGGGGAGTGTGTGCTGACGATCCGCCCCGACCAGTCATCGCTCAGCACGGGCGCGCTCGCCGGTCCCGGGTGACGGTGCGAACTGGACTCGTACAAGGGGCGCAGGACGGAGTACTCGCCGTCAGGACCGTCGGGAACGGCGGGCAGCAGCATCACCGGAAGGGTCTCCCGCAGCCCGAGCAGGCTGTGGGTGAGGGCGATGCGCAGACAGGAGGGACAGGACAGCGAGAGATAGAGCCGGTAGCGGCGCGCGGCGGCGTGGTAGCCGCTGCGCGCGTCACGGCCGATCCTGCCCCGGAAGGCGGGCGGGGCGGGCGGAAGGGGCGCGGCGGACGGGAACGGCGCGGTGGCCGGGGGCGCGGTGGACATGTTTCTCCCTGGGGGCCGGGTGCGGCTCGTGGTTCTCATCGGCGCGGCGGAGCACGCGAGGAGGGGTGAGGGGCGTGGCTGCCCGTACGAGGAAGGGCCGGGCGCGTCCGTACCCGTACCCCCGCAGGCGGCGGGGCGGGCCGGTGCCGGTGAACGGCGCGCCGGTTCAGCGCAGGGGGCTCGCCGCGCTGCAGACGCGCAGGAGATCGATGTGACGGCGGGAGGTGAGAAGGGGAGACGGCCGGTGCGCGCACACGCCGCGCGCGGCGGCTCGTGTCTGACGCTGCGTCATATCCCCACCTCATCACGAGGGAATCCCCTCTGGAGTCTCCGACGCCTGCCGGGCCTCGTCAAGACTGATTCCGGTCGTCCCGCGCGCGTGCCCGCCACCGGGTGGCGCGTGCCGCGCACCCACGTCGCGGCCCCTGTATCTCCCCTCCCCTGCTTCCCCCGTCCCCTCCGCCGTCCCGGGCGTCACCCGGGCGCGGGCGTGCCCGGGGCCCGGCGCCACAGCCCCTGGGCGGCGAGGAGCGGCAGGACGTTCTCGCCGAACCAGTAGGCCTCCTCCAGATGCGGATAGCCGGAGAGCACGAACTCGTCGATCCCGAGCCGGTGGTACTCGGCGATCCGCTCGGCCACCTCGGTATGGCTGCCGACCAGCGCCGTACCGGCCCCGCCGCGCACCAGGCCGATCCCGGCCCACAGATTGGGGTGGATCTCCAGCCCCTCCCGGTCACCGCCGTGCAGGGCGAGCATCCGCCGCTGCCCCTCCGACTCGCTGCGGGCCAGCGCGGTCTGTACGGCGGCGACGGTCCCGGGGTCGAAACCGTCGAGCAGCCGCCGCGCCTCGGCCCAGGCCCGCTCGGAGGTGTCGCGCGTGATGACGTGGAGCCGGATACCGAAACGGACCCGCCGCCCCGCCCGCTCCGCCAGCCCCCGGATCCAGTCGATCTTCGCGGCCACGGCGGCGGGCGGCTCGCCCCAGGTGAGATAGACGTCCGTATGACGGGCGGCGACCTCCCCGGCCGCGGGGGACGAACCGCCGAAGTAGATCTCGGGAACGGGGTCGGGCACCGCGGTGAGCCGCGCGCCCTCGACCCGCAGGTGCTCACCCGCCAGGTCCACCGTCCCGCCGCCCCACAGCGCGCGGACCACACGCAGGAACTCGTCCGTGCGCGCGTAGCGGCCGTCCTTGTCGAGGAAGTCCCCGTACCCGCGCTGCTCATGGCTCTCCCCGCCCGTGACGACGTTGAGCAGCAGCCGGCCGCCGGTGCGGCGCTGGAAGGTGGAGGCCATCTGGGCGGCGAGCGTCGGGGAGAGGAAACCGGGCCGGAAGGCGACGAGGAACTTCAGCCGCTCGGTGTGCTGGCTGACCATCGCGGTGGTCAGCCAGGCGTCCTCGCACCAGGCTCCGGTGGGTGTCAGGGCCCCGGTGAAACCGAGGTCCTCGGCGGCGCGGGCGATCTGGGTCAGATATCCGATGGTCGGCGGCCGGTCGCCACCGGTCACCGTGACCGGGCTGCCATGGCCGCCGCCGACGACATGACGGCTGTCGCCGTTGGTGGGCAGGAACCAGTGGAAGGTGAGGCTCACCCGGTAGCCCCGTCCCGGCCGTTCCCCGCGCGGCACGCGCCCGTCCCCCGGCCTCCGTCGGCGGTCGCGGTCACGCTCGCAGTCGCAGTCGCAGTCGCAGTCGCAGTCGCAGTCACGGTCGCGGTCGCGGTCGCGGTCACCGCACCGGCCCTCATCCGGCGGCCGCCAGGAAGGGGGCGCGCCCGCCGAGTGCCGTGGAGAACTGGTCGACGACCTCGGTCAGGGCCCCGGCCGAGCCCTGCGCGACGGTCAGGGTGCCGTCGTCCCCCACCACGATGTCCTTGTCGAGGGTGAACCAGCCCGGGACGATGTGCGCGGCCCCCATCGAGCTGAGTACCGGGCGCAGCGCGTAGTCGATCGCGAGGACATGCGCCGTGGTCCCGCCGGTCGCCAGCGGCAGGACCGTCTTCCCGGCGAGGGCGTACTGCGGCAACAGGTCCAGCAGGGACTTCAGCAGCCCGGAGTAGGCGGCCTTGTAGATGGGTGTGCCGATCACGATGCCCTGGGCACGGTCGAACAGCGCGGCCGCCCCCGTGATCGCCGGGTGGCCGGGATCGGCGCCGAGCAGGGCCGGTGCGGGGAGGTCGCGGACGTCCAGGGCGATCACCTCGTGCCCTTGCGCCGTCAGCCGCTGGTCCAGATGGCGCAGCAGACGGGCGGTACGGGAGGTGGCGGAGGGACTTCCGGAGACGGACAGGACGGTGGCCATGGTGAACCTTTCGGGAACGTGCGGTGGGTGGGGAGGAGTGCGGCGCGGACCGCGATGCCGGGGGCACGGCACCGTGGCGCGGACGGGGCGGCCGGGGTACGGCGGTGCGCCGGGGTACGGCGCCGCCGTGGAGCCCGGGTCCGCGCGACGGTCACTTGTTGGTCCTGGGCAGCCCGGGCGGGTTGACCTCGGACCGGGACACGGCCTCGTCGGTCAGGCCCCAGCGCGCCAGCACCTTGGCGTACGTACCGTTGCGGATGACCTCGTTGAGCGCGGCGGCGAGCGGCTTGACCAGACCGCTGTCCTTCTTGGTGGTGGCCGCGATAAGCCCCTGGAGGGTGGCCCCGGCCCCGGAGTAGGTGCCGACGACCTCGGTCTTCCCCGTGCTGGCCGCGTGGTAGGCGGCGGTCGGATGGGGGCCGAGGTAGAGGTCGATCCGGCCGGACTGGAGGGCGAGATAGGTGTCGCTGTCGTTCTGGTAGTACTTGATGTCCACCGGCTTCAGCCCGGCCCTCACCGCCTCCTTGCTCCACTCGATCAGCAGCTTCTCCTGGTTGGTGCCGCTGCCGACGGCGACGGTCCGGCCCGCCACGTCCCGGGGCCCGGTCACCTTCAGACCGCTGCCCTTCTTCGCCTCGAAGCCCAGGTTGTCCTCGCGGTAGCTGGCGAAGTCGTACTTCTCCTTGCGCTCCTCGGTGTCGGTGATGTTGCTGAAGCCGACGTCGTACCGGCCGCTGTCGAGGCCGACGAAGATGTTCTCCCACGACACCGTGTTGATGCGCGGCTTGAGGCCCAGCACCTGGGCGACCAGATGGGCCAGGTCGGGCTCGACGCCGATGATGGTCTTGTTGTCGTTGGCGTAGAAGGTCAGGGGGGCCGAGGAGCCGGACGAGCCGACGATCTCCAGGGTGCCTCTTCGGCGGATCTCCTCCGGTACCCCGGCGGCGATGGAGTCCACCTTGCCGGTGGTGATCCGCCGTTGGTCCGGGCTGAGGTTGATCTTCGTACCGGCCCCCTGGGCGGACCCCACCTCGACCGTGCCGCCGTCGGAGGGGTTGCCGCACGCGGCGAGGACGAGGGCCGCGGCCAGCCCCAGGGCGGCGGTGGCGGTGTGGCGTCGGGTCATCGGAGCGGGCATGGTCGTACTCCTTGCTGCGGGCGGAAGGCCGGTCGCTCTGTGGCGGGCCGGGGGCGGGAAGGCTGAACGGGAGGTGGGTGGCCGGTCACAGGACCTTGGAGAGGAAGGCACGGGTGCGCTCGTGCCGCGGGTCGTCCAGGACGGCCCCGGGGGGTCCCTGTTCCACGACGACACCGGCGTCCATGAAGACCACGGTGTCCGCGACCTCACGGGCGAAGCCGATCTCGTGGGTCACGACGATCATGGTGGTTCCGGTGCGGGCCAGGTCCTTGATGACATCGAGGACCTCACCGACCAGTTCCGGGTCGAGCGCGGATGTGGGCTCGTCGAAGAGCAGCACCTTCGGTTCGAGGGCGAGGGCGCGCGCGATGGCCACCCGCTGCTGCTGGCCCCCCGACAGCTGCCGTGGGTAGGAGTCGGCCCGGTCGAGGAGTCCGACCCGCTCCAGCAGCAGGCGGGCGGTCCGCTCCGCGTCGGCGCGCCGTCGGCGCAGCGCGGCGACGGGAGCCTCGATGAGGTTCTCCACCACGGTCAGATGCGGGAAGAGGTTGAAGTTCTGGAAGACGAACCCGATGTGGGTGCGCTGCTTCAGGACGTCCTTCTCCCTGAGTTCGTACAGTCGGTCGCCGGAGCGCCGGTAGCCGATGAGTTCTCCGTCGATACGGATCCAGCCGCGGTTGACCTTCTCCAGGTGGTTGATGGTGCGCAGCAGCGTGGACTTCCCGGAACCGGACGGGCCGAGGATCACGGTGACCTCGCCGGTGTGGACCTGGAGGTCGACACCGCGCAGCACCTCCAGCGCGCCGAAGCTCTTGTGGACGCCGTGGACCTCCACCATCACCTCGCGGACACCGGCGCTCCCGTCGGCGTCCACCGTCACCTCGTTCATCGGCTCTCTCTCAGGGGTTGGTGGGGGATGACGGGCTGATCGCGGCGGGCGGCGCCCGTCCGCAGGGCGCGGACGAAACGCCGGGCCCGCTGGACCGGGGTCGGTGGCGGGGTGCGGTCGGCGCCGCGCGCGAATCGCCGTTCCATGTAGTACTGGCCGACGGAGAGCAGGGAGGTCAGGACCACGTACCAGGCGGTGGCGACCAGCAGCAGCGGGATCACCCGGCCGTTGCGGCCGTAGACCACCTGCACCTGGTAGAAGAGTTCACCGATGGCCATCACATAGACCACCGAGGTTCCCTTGAGCAGGCCGACGATCTCGTTCCCGGCCGTGGGCAGGATGGCGCGCATGGCCTGCGGCAGCACGATCCGGCGGATCTGCCGCAGCCGGGGTATGCCCAGGGCCGCGGCGGCCTCCAGCTGTCCGTGGTCCACGGCGATGACACCGCCTCGGACGATCTCGGCCGCGTAGGCGGCCTGGTGGAGCGTCAAGCCGATGACGGCGGCCCCGATGGTGCCGATGAGGTTGTTGCTGTCGACGGACCAGAAGACCGGGCCGAACGGTATGCCGACGCCCAGCCGCTCGTACAGGGCACTGAGGTTGAACCAGAACACCAGCTGGACGATCATCGGAATCGACCGGAAGACCCAGATATAGGTCCAGGCGACCGTCTGGAGGACGGGGCTGCTCGACAGCCGCATAAAGGCCAGGACGGTGCCGAGGAGAAAGCCCAGCACCGTGGCGTAGGCGGTGAGCTGGAGCGTCACCCACACCGCCCGCACGATCGTCTCGGACAGGACGTACTCACGGAAGACGCCCCACTCCCAGACCGGGTTGGTCGCCAGCCCGTGCGCGAACTGGGCGACGAGCACGATCACGGCGGTGGCCGCCACCCAGCGGGCGTAGTGACGCACCGGGACGACCGTCAGGGAGGGCGGATCGCCGGGACCCGGTGGCGCGCCGGGGCCGGTGCCCGGCGCGGACGGGCGACGTGTCGTGGCACCGGTTTCGGGGGTGAGTCCCATCGTGGTGTTCCTGCTCACTCGTTATGCGTGCTCGGGCGGGGTGGGCCGTGGCGTGTGGCGCGCGGCGGCCAGGGGTGGTGCGGCGGCGGTGCGGACGGCGGCGGTAGGGCCGACCGCTCCCGGAACCGCCTGCCGCACAGCACACGGCGTGGCACTGCCGCCGCCGACGGCGGCACATCCCCGTGTTCCGGGGCCATGGACGCTCATGGACGGTCCGCCCCGTCCTGGCCCGGTGCGGGCCGCAGCCACTTCTCGAAGGGCAGGGCGCCGATGGTCTCCGGATCGGCCTCGGGGTCGAACAGCGGGGTGTAGCCGGTCGTCAGATACAGACCCCGGGCCTCGGGCTGGCGCGGACCGGTCGTCAGATAGATCCGCCGGTAGCCCCGGACGCCCGCCTCGCGCTCCAGCTCCGCGACGACACGCCGGGCGAGACCGCGCCGCCGGTGGGCGGAGTGCGTCCAGATCCGCTTCAGCTCGGCCGTCGTCCCGTCGTACCGCCGGAAGGCGCCGCCCGCGACCGGGGCATCGCCTTCGAGCAGCAGCAACAGGACACCGCCGTGGGCCGCGGTGAACTCCTCGTCGGGATAGCGGGCGAGTTCGTCGTGCGCGCCCTCGCCATAGCGTGCCGTGTACTCCTCCCCCAGTTCGCGCAGCAGGGGCCGGGCCCTCGGGTCGGAGACGGTCACGTGGACGACGGTGGGACCGGCCGGTGCGGGTGCCGGTGACGGTGACGGTGACGGTCGGGCGATGGAGGTCATCCGTTCACCGCCGCGAGGGAGTCCGTGCCGCGTCCTGCCCGCTCGGCACCACGCCCGGTTCCGGGCTCGGCCACCCGCTGGGCACCGTCGCGCTGGGCACCGTCCACGGCAGCCCGTTCGGCACGGTCCACGGCGGCCCGTTCGGCGTCCCGCTTGGCGACTTCCTCCCGGACGATCGGAATCACCTGCCGGCCGAAGTCGATCGCGTCGCCCAGCAGGTCGTACCCACGGGCGGAGAGGATGTCGACGCCGAGATCGTAGTAGTCCAGCAGTGCCTGGGCGACCGTCTCGGGGGTTCCGACCAGGGCGTTCGAGTTGCCCGCGCCACCGGTGGCGGCGGCCGTCGGGGTCCACAGGGCCCGGTCGTAGCGTTCCCCGGCCTCGGCGATGGAGATCAGCCGCTGTGAACCGGTGTTCTGCGGCCGCGCGCTTCCCCCACGGCGCTTGGTGACCGCCTGGCCCCGCTCCGTCCGGGCCTTGATCGCGGCCACCGTACGGTGGGCCTTCTCCCACGCCAGCTCCTCGGTGGGAGCGATGATCGGGCGGAACGCCACCTGGAAGCGGGGAACATCGCTCCGGCCCGCTGCTCGCGCGGCGGCCTTCACGGCATCGATCTGCTCGGCGGTCTGGCTCAGGGGCTCGCCCCACAGGCAGTAGATATCGGCCTCGGCTCCCCCGGTGGCGTAGGCGGCGGGCGACGAGCCGCCGAAGGACACGTCCGGACGGGGCCGCTGGACCGGGAAGACATCGCTGACGAAGTCGTGGAAGCGGTAGTACTCGCCCTCGTGGTCGAAGGGCTCGTGGGTGGTCCAGATCCTCTTGAGGATCTGGATGTACTCGCGGGTGCGGGCGTAGCGCTCGTCCTTGGTGAGGGTGTCGCCCTCGCGGCCCTGCTCGTGGTCGTTGCCGCCCGTGATGATGTGGACCGTCAGCCGCCCCTCGCTGATCTGGTCGAGCGTGGCGACGGTCTTCGCGGCGAAGGTGGGGTACGAGACGTTGGGCCGGTGAGCGAGCAGGATCTGGAGGCGGTCGAGCCGACTCGCCACATAGGCGGCGGCCGGTGCCGGATCCGGCGCTCCGGAGCCATAGGCGAAGAGCACCCGGTCCCAGCCGTGGTCCTCGTGTGCCCGGGCGAGCCGGAGGGTGTACTCCTTGTCGAAGGCGGCGCCGGAGCGCGGGGTCGTTTCGGAGCCGTCGTTGGTGGCGGCGATGCCGAGGAACTCCACGGGCATGGAGGGATGACCTTTCCTCACATCCGCTGGTCCTCATGTCCACCGGGGCGGCACCGGGGACACCGGGGCACGGCGGAGTGCCCCTCGGCACGACCGTGGGTCACGGCGCGTCCCGGGGCGGGGAACCAGACGGTGAATGGGTGGGTGGGCGATGACGCCGGGGCATGGGCCTCCGGCGTGTGCGGGGCGGCGGTTCCGGGCCGTACGGTGTCATGGACCCGGCGGACACCCAGGGGTGCTCAGCGCGGCGGTACGACGCTTCCGCGCGGGTAGGGTCCGGTCCGTGACGGGGTCACTGGGGAAGGGAAGGGCCGGTCAGACGGCCCACAGCCGCATTAGGCGCAACACGCGGCGGACCACACACGACCGAAGTCGATGTGGTCACGGGTGACCAGGCGCTGTTCGGCATTCATACGAACAATTGAGCAGTACATCGCGCTTCTCGTCAACTATGGCCCGTATACCGACATGGAGTTAGCAATTTCTGAACACGGTTGTCACGCGCCCGTGTGAATCAGCCCCGTGACGGCCGGGGCGTGTCCCTCCGCCGGACGGAGGGACGGCACGCCCCCGCCCCGGAGCGATCGGCATCGCAGGTGTCCGACCGGGTGCCCGCCCTCGGGCGGCGGGACGGCGGTGTACCGGCGAACCGCCGGACGAACCAACGGCGGGACGCCGCGGGAGCCATCGTCCGCCACCCGACCAGGGACGCCGCGCCGGGACCGCCGGGGCCGCACCGCACCGCACCGCACCGCACCGCACCCAGAGCGGAGCCGAGACATCTGTCGCGCGCCGGCGACCCGGGCACCGGCCACCATCCGACGATCACGATCTCCAGCGGGAACACTGAGGGTTCCCCTGGTGTCACGCCCGTGTCCCCTCCCGACGGACGGGTAAGTGCCCACGTGCCCATGCGTCCGATCGGGGAGGAATGACATGAAGAACACGATTCGTCTGGCCGCCGGAGCGCTCATCACCGCGTGCGTGGTGGGCTCGATGGGGCCGCTGGCTCCCCCAGCCCTCGCCTCGGCCCCGACTCAGCAGCTGTGCAGTGAGCAGTTCGACGATCTGTACTGGACCGGCAGCCCGGTGGCATGGGTCCAGGTCTCCGCGAGCAACAGGATCTGCGTCGACCGCGACGGAGCGTCGGTGCGGGCACGTGTGACCGTGGAGAGCTGCCGCATCTCGGCGACCTTCGTGGCCCCCATCCCGATCGAGTGCTGGCTGGCCGCGGGCACCTACGTACTGACCTCACCGTCCGGACACCGGTACAGCGGTGGCACTCCGGTGGCCGGCCCGGGCCAGGTCGGTCAGAGCGTCAGTGCCAGCGGTGCTCCGGTGGCGTGCGAGAAGGGCACCTGGAAACTGGAGACCGACGTGCTCATCAGGGACCGGATCGCGGCCCAGCACAGCGCCGCCTTCGGTATCACCGACTGCGGCTGACGGGTGGGCCCCGGGGCGAGCGCCGCCGCCCACGGCCCGGGGCCCCGCCCGTGCCAGGGGGCACCCCATCTCACGGGCGGCGACGGCCCGTCGGCCCTTCCCGGTGCTCAGCGGGCGCCTGCCCAGACGGCGGTGGTCGAGGTGGGATGAGCCGGTACGGATCCGGTGAGCGCGACCGCGCCGGACGTCCCGGCGGTGTGAGCGGCAGCCGCCCGGGGAATCACCGCGAGATCCGCCGGTCAACGCGATGTCCCGGCGTCCAGGCCGGGAAGCGTGCATGATCTCCCTCATGACGTCAACACCCTTCGACCCGCGCACCCTGCTCGCGGACAGCCGTCTCGGCGTCCTCGCCACGATCAAGGCGGACGGCCGTCCGCAGCTCTCCCCCGTCCAGCCCTTCTACGATCCGCAGACCGACCGCATCTACGTCTCGACCCGCGACGGACTGGTCAAGACGGCCAATCTCCGCCGTGACCCACGGGCCACGCTGGAGGTGACCAGCCCCGACGGCGCCTCCTGGGCGACGGCCGAGGGCATCGCGACGCTCACCGGCCCGGGCACCGACCCCGAGGGGCCCGAGGTCGAGGCGCTGGTGGCCTACTACCGCGCCGCCGCGGGCGAGCATCCCGACTGGGCGGAGTACCGCTCGGTCATGGTCTCCGACCGTCGTGTGCTGATCACGATCGCCGTCGACCACGTCTACGGCGCCTCGCTCCGCTGACCGCGGTCCGCGACCGCGCGCGACGCCACCGGACCGTCGGCCTGACCGGGTCCGGCTCCCCGTTCACCTACTCCCGCCGATGCCGCGAGGAGCTGTCCGGCGTTCGGATCGTATGGTTGACGTGAGGCGCTTCAGTCACCCGTTCGCCAGCAGCCGTGCGTCGAAGGCGACCTCGAACGGCACGATCCGGGTGCCGCCCGCCGGTTCGGGTGCCCCGAGGGGCCGGACAGATCCAGCCGCATGCCCCAGTGACCGCGCATCCGCCGGGACACCGAGGTCGGTGGTCATGCCGATCAGATGAATCCGGCGGCCCGTGCGCTCCCCGGCGAAGGAGAGGAGCACGGCCGCCTCGTCCGGCAGGGGCGCGGGGTCCACGACGACCAGCCGCGTGGGCCGCTCGCGCAGGAACCGGCCGATCAGCAGCGGGGAGAGCGCGTCTCGCCCGATCAGCTCGTCGATCGCGTGGACGGTCGCCGCCACCGGGTCGGCACCGGCGGCCCGGCCATCGCGGAAGCCGAGGGCTGGATCGGTGAGATCGAAGGCATCGACCTCACCCTCACCTTCCCCCGCAGCAAGCGGGACGAGACCCGGCGCCGTGCGCAACGCCCGCCCATCGGCCTTGGTATCCCCGCACCCGCACGAGGGAGAGGCCGTGATACACCGGCTATCCGCGACGGACGATCGTGATGATCTCCCGGCTGGAAGCGGTAACGGGTTCCCGGCTCCAGGCCCCGTACTGCTCCTCGATCTCGAAACCTGCCTCGGCGAGGAACCCGTTGAGGGCGGCAACCTGGAGAAACCGCAGGCTTTCCCTCAACACCCTGAGGACCGTGCCGTCCGGCTGGGCCACGGTCCCACGGATCGTGACCACGTCGCCGACGACGGAATCCACGTCGTGCCAGTACCGCAGAGCACGGCCGGCCTCATCGACGACCTCGACCACGTCATCCGGGTTCGAGGCAGTCCACTCCTCCCAGGCCCGCGCCTGCGGATGCCGCGTCTCGAACACGAAACGACCACCTCGGCGCAGCGCGGCATGGATCGCTGCCAGCGAATCGCGCACGACGCGATCGGTGACCAAGTCCTGGAAGGCATGGCCAGTCATCGTCGCGAGATCGAAGCCCGCGCCACTCTTCGCCTCTGCCGCAGTGCCCTCCACCCACTCGACATCGGCCCGGCGCCGGGCCCGCTCCAGCGCGGCCCGGTCCGGATCCAGTCCGACCAGCCGACCACGATGGCCACGCTCACGCGCCAGACGCAGCATCGCACCGGTGCCACAACCGACGTCCAGGACCGACCCCGAGTCCATCACCAACGGGAAGTAGAAGCCGGCGTCGGCCCGCCGATCCGGATCCCACGGATTGAGCACGTCATAGAGCGCGGCTGCGTCAGCGTCTGAGAACACCGCGACAGTGTCGGCCACCCACCGTCTGCCGACAACCGGTTAATCCGCAGCGCGGCGCCGGACGGGTTGCCACACCGGCCACACCCACCGCCGCTTGAGTTCGCGGTAGTCGTGCTCGACGCGCCAGCCGCATGGTGGCGGCGCGGCCAGGTCCAACGTCCGCCGGGCCGGGCCCTGTTGCCCACCGGGAGACCGCGCGCGCTGTCCCGGCGTAGACGGTCAGGGGCACGGCGAGGCCGCGTTGAGGAGAGCGCGTCCAGCCTCGGTGAGCTCATGTGTGACGGTGCGACCGGCCCGGCTGCTGTCGATCAATCCGGCGTCTCGCAGGATGGCCAGGTGTTCACCGGCCGTCGGGGCCGCGACGCTCACCAGCCCGGCCACAACGGTCGTGTGCAGCGGAGTGGTGAGCGCGGCGAGGATCCTCGACCGCGTCGCTCCCAGAAGACGGTCAAGCGATCTCGGGGTGGGAGGCGCCGCCCAGAGGTACCGCCCGGAGGCCGGGTAGTAGATCGCCGGAGTCCAGGGATCCGAGGTGGTGCACTGCACCCGGTCGGTGATGAACAGTGACGGAACGAGAATGAGTCCCTCGGAGCAGTCGACGTCGATGTCGACAGCCTTCTCGACGGTGATGGTGTCGCCTGCGCACGCGGCGGAAGGATGCAGGCGCGGAAGGACCGCGCGCAGCCCCTCGCGGTTGACCTGGATGGCCCGGTCCAGCGTCTCGGCCCGTAGCGCCTGCCGCATCGACGGCCATTCCGGTTCCACGGCTGCCTTCCAGAGGCGGCGCACCGCGTCGGCGGCCGCGGACCTGGCTCGGCCGGGGTCACCGGGCAGTCGGCGGCCCACGTCTGCCCCGCGCCCCATCATGGTCGACCAGCTCGGCGTACGCCTGGTCCGCGGGCGCGCCGAGGAGGGCGTCCATGCCTTCCTCGAACGTGGGCTCACTGGACATCGGCGATGGGTCGAGGAAGTCGGGTCGATACGCGCCATCGGCCATGAAGACCGTGAGCGCTCTCAGGTCCAGGTCCGGGAGACGGCGGCGGCGGAGCCACGGGCTGTGTTCGTCGACGATGTCGTGCTGCTGGCGTTGAGCGGGGACACCGCGGTGGGCTGCCTGGTGGTGACCGCCCCTGTCGACGGTCGCTCCGAGATCAAAAGGCTCTGGACACACCCGGCGTTCCGGGGGCGGGGCATCGCGTCCAGTCTGGTCAGCGCCGGGCTCGCGCATGCCGCGGAACGCGGTGACAGCGCGGTGCGGCTGTCGGTGTGGAAGTGGCGGACAACCGCGATCACCCTGTACGAGCGGCTCGGATTCACCGTCACCGAGTCGTGGGACGAGCGGGGCCGGCTGGTCTGCATGGAACGAGCCGTGTGAGTGGCCACAGCCATGCGGTGATGGCCGCGACGAGGGCGGCCACCTCGCCGCCTGGCCTCACCGCCCCGAAGCCGACGGCTCGCCGTCCAGGGAAGGCCATACGCGACCCCGCCGCCCACACCGCCGCCAAGCGGGGCGACGGCGCGCGCGGGTTCGCGCCAGGGCCGGGATGGTCCAGGCAGCCAGTCAGTCCGGTGGTGTCCGTTACTGGCCGGCCCTTGCCCAGCTCAGCATCACGGGAACACGTATCCGATAACTGAGCTGCGGCATTTTCGCGCCAATACGACTTTCCCATGCGGGTGGTGGGCAGGGTTGGGGGGTGTTTCCGCCGGGGTCGGTCCGGCGGGCCGTCCCTCGAAGGGGGAAGACGTCGTGGGGCTCTTCCCGGTAC
>NZ_JBHVHF010000042.1:0-37499 GCF_042800315.1 Streptomyces sp. NPDC057638 | reverse complement strand
CGGTGTTCCCGCACACCCCGGTCGCCGTACAGGCGTGCGATAGGTTGCCCACCATGACTGATCTTGGCCCCGTCGACTGGCCACCCGCCCCGATCCGGACCGGGAGGCTGGTGCTGCGCGCGCCCGAGGCCCGCGACCGTGCGGCGTTCATCGACCTCAGGGCCTCGCCGGAGGTGAGCGCCTATCTCGGCGGTCCGCAGCCGCGCGAGGAACTGGAGCGCACCACGCCGGCGGCGCCCGAGCCGCACCCCGGCTGCTTCGCCGTCACGCTCGACGGGTCGATGATCGGCCAGATCACGCTCTACAAGGAGACGGGCTTTCTGCCCCAGGCCGCCGGGCGGGCCGAACTCGGCTATCTCTTCCTGCCTCGGGCCTGGGGACACGGATACGCCGCCGAGGCATGCGCGGCGGCGCTCGACTGGTTCGCCGACGCGCTTCCCGGCGAAGCCGTGGTGCTCGCCACCCAGACCGCCAACCTCCGCTCGATGCGGCTCGCGGCGAGGCTCGGGTTCACCGAGGTGGAGCGGTTCGAGGCGTACGACGCCGAACAGTGGTTCGGCCTGTGGTCCAGGACGGACGGCTGAGCCACCGCCACGCCCACCGGCTGTCCGCCGCCACGCCCACCGCCGGCCACTCGACGGAACGATCCGCCGCGGGCCGCACACGGGGAGGGCGGGCACGCCATCGCGCCGCCATACGTTCCACGGAACGATCCGCCGCGGGCCGCACACTGGGGGGACGGGCACGCCACCGCGTCGCCATACGTTCTCCGGCCAAGGAGGTCCGATGCCCATCCACTACCACAAGCGCATCACCGTGATCCCCCGGCTGCTCCATCTCACGATCAGCTCCCACGGCTGGTCCTGGACGCTGGGGAGCCGGCGCGCCCACATCACCCGGGACAGCCATGGCCGCCGCAGCACGGCGGTCCGGCTCCCGGGCGGGCTGACCTGGCGCCGCCACGCCCGGCGCCGCCGCCGCTGATCCGGCGGAGCCACAGACCCCACCGAACCCACCGAACCCACAGAGCCCACGGAGCCCACGGAGGGCGGCCGCCGTGCCCTGTGGGGGTGGGGCACGGTGACCGCCCTCGCGGTGGCGCGCCGCCGCGCGCCGTCCGCCCCGGTGGAGCCCGGCCTCTTCGACGGGCCCACCGGAGCGGGGTCGGGTGGTTCGCCTACCCGGCGAGCCGACTGGCTGCCGCTACGGAGCGACCTTCAGCAGCTTGTTCGGCGTCCCCGGGCGGGCGTTGGTGATCCGGCCGACCGTGGCGCCGTCGACGAGCGCCTGGGCCACCTGTGCCGGGGTCGCGGTGGGCTTCGCGGCCAGGTGGAGCGCCGCGGCGCCCGCCACGTGCGGGGCGGCCATCGAGGTGCCGGACATGGTCCGGGTGGCGGTGTCGCTGGTGTGCCCGGCGGAGACGATGTCCGACCCGGGGGCGTAGAGGTCCACCGTACGGCCGTGGTTGGAGAAGCTGGACTGGCCGTCGGCGCGGGTGGAGGAGGCGACCGTGATGGCCTCCCGCAGCCGGGCGGGCGAGACCTGGCTGGCGTCGCGCGACTCGTTCCCGGCCGCGACGGTGAAGGTGACCCCGGAGGCGATGGCCCGGCGCACGGCCGCGTCGAGCGCGGGATCGGCGCCGCCGCCGAGGCTCATGTTGGCGACCGAGGGGCCCTTGCGGTTCTTCGCCACCCAGTCGATGCCCGAGAGGATCGCCTCGGTGGTGCCGAAGCCCCGGTTGTCGAGCACCCGGACGCCGACGATCCTGGCCTTCTTGGCGACGCCGTAGGTCCCTCCGGCGATGGTGCCCGCGACATGGGTGCCGTGGCCGTTGCCGTCCTGGGCGATGTTGTCGCGGTCGATGGCGTCGTAGCCGTGGCTGGCGCGCCCGCCGAAGTCACGGTGGCTGACCCGGACCCCGCTGTCGAGGACATAGACGGTGACGCCCTGACCCGCCGTGTCGGGGTAGCTGAAGCGGCGGTCCCCGGCGGTCCGGCTCTGGTCGATCCGGTCCAGGCCCCAGGAGGGCGGGTTGGTCTGGGTGGCGCTCGCCTGGAAGGTGCGGTTCTGGACGACCTGGGCGACGGCCGGGTCGGCGGCGAGCCGCTTGGCCTCGGTCTCGGAGAGGCCGGTGGCGGAGAAGCCGTTGACGGTGGAGGAGTACTCCCGGCCGACCCCGCCGCCGTACTCCCCGGCCAGCTTCCTCTTGTCGGCCTTCTCCTCCAGCAGCACGATGTAGCTGCCGGATATCGCGCCCTCCGCGTTCATCCCGTACACGGTGCCCTCGGGCGGCGCGGCGGCCCCGGCGAAGGTCGTGGCGTAGAGGCTGCCACCGGTGGCGGCGGCCGCGGCGACGGCCGCGACGGTGAGCTTGATTCTCTTCTTCGAACGCCGGTGCTTGGACATGGTTGTGGGCCTCCTCAGGACGTGGGGGGAGCCCCCCAATCAACGGAATTTGTCCTTCCGGAGGGGGCCGGGTCGCAACACTGGCCGATTGTCACGACCAGATCAAGACCCAGCGGACACTGTGACTTTCGCAACAAGGTTATGTAATGAGAAATCCGGCGTGCCTGGTCAGATGGGACCGACGGTCCGTAACTCGACGACAGCAGAGAGAACGTGACCACGCCTCAGCTGGTACGGACCTGACCTCTCCGACGGGTTCCGGAGCCGTTCGAACGCGGGCTCACAGCCGCCGAGGCGCCTGGGTCCCGCCGGATCCCTGGCCCATCGAGGACCCGGCCGCTCACACGCGCGGCAACTGCTCCACCACCGTCGCCGCCAGCCGGGTCGCCATCTGCCGGAGCTGGCTCTGTGAACGGCTCCCGCCCACCGTCACATTCACCGTCTCGACGGCTTCGTCGCTCTCCTCGTTGGTGTAGCTGCGGTGAACCACCCGGATCAGGCAGGTGTTCTCTCCCTCCCCGTCGGGTGTGACGATCGCCTGCCGTCCGCCGATCACGGTGACCGCGCCACTGCCCGTCTTCGGCGGGTCCCCCCGGTCGAACCGGATCTCCAGGCTCATATCGCCGACACTGCTCCGCCATTCACAGTCCCAGTTGCCGAATCCGACGTCGGAGGGCTGGTGCCGCAGACCGGGCACGGTGGCGAACTCCTCGGAGCCCAGCAGGGTGCAGGTGTCCAGATGGACGAGGGAGGCGGGCGGGAAGGCGGGACGGCGGGCGATCGGGCCCGCGTTGAGGACATCGACGGCGCTGTCGGCGGCTGCGGCCGCCATCTCACAGAAGGGGGCCGTGCCCTCGCTGCGTTTGGCAATGACCGCGACGTTGGCATCGGGGTCGGTGTGCGGCAGGAGGGTCACATGACACGCCTGGCTGCCCGGGGGATGGCGCACCACATCGACCACGCCCTCGGTCCGGTCGACCCGCGCCAGATCCGAGCGCCCGCCGGAGTTCAGATCGATCACCACGTCGACGGTCCCGCCGTCGGGCATGGTCACCAGCATGTCGCAGCGGTCGAAGTTGCCGTAGTCCGGATCGATCAGTGTCTTCCCGTAGCGTGCCAGCGACGCGGTGCGAGCCAGGGCGCAGGGGTCGGCGGTCTGAGGGTCTCCGATGCGGCTGCCACGGGAGGCACCGCCCGCCTCCCCCGTGGACGGAACGTTCGACGGCCCGCGTCCCCCCGCGTCACCACCCCCCATCGGAAGGTGCGCCACCGCCAGCGCCGCCGCGACCACCGCCGCCACCGCGCCCAGCGGCCACCGCCACCCGCGCCACCGGCGCCGCCGGAGCCATCGTGGCCAGCGGCGCCCCCCTAACCGGGACGGACGGCGGTACGGAGGCGGGGGACCGTTCTCGCCACCGCCCTCCGCCCTCACGGCCGTGTGACGGTTGCGGAACAAGGTGATGCTGTGACCGGCGTTCCGCGCGAGCTGCTGGGGCACCGGACGCCCCTTCGCCATCAGTTCCCCCCGCAGCCGCCGGAACAGGACCTCCATCTCCAGCAGCTCCGGGGCATCCGGGATGCCCTCGCCGAGGACGGTAACCAGCTCACCGGTGAAGGCGGGGTACGGCTCACCCAGCGGCGCCAGGGCCAGCTTGGTCTCGGCCGCCGCCGCCATCAGGTAGGTGCCGTCGACGGCGGCCAGATCGACCGCCGTGGGCCCGCCTCCCATCAGCGGCCCCCGCAGCGCGCGCCCGCTGAAACAGCAGTCCAGGATGACCACCCGGCTGGGTGCCCTGGCGACCCGCACCAGCTCGTGCCGGAGCGCGTCGAAGGGAACGGACTTGTAGAGCCGGTCCCGCTGGGAATCGGGCAGCGCCAGATGGAAGCCGCCGTCGTCCGACACCTGACCGTGGCCCGCGTAGTAGAGGACGAAGGCGTCCCGGGCGGCGGTCGCCGCCTCGTGGACCGCGTCGAGGACGTCCTGCGGCGTGGCCGGGTTGTGCAGCACCACACAGTGCCCGGGCGGCAGCCCCCAGACCAGCGGATCGCCGAGCAGCTCCGCCAGCCGGTCCACGCCCGCGTGGACGGTGGGCAGGTCCGGCAGGGTCTCGTAGGCGTCCACCCCGATCAGCACCGCCCGGGAGCGGGCGGGATCCGGCAGCGCCACCATCACTCGCCCCCGCGCCCGGGCACGGAAGCCGCCTCGTCCCGCAGCAGCTCCAGGATCCCGCGTACCGACTCCTCGGAGGCGTCGGACACCGTGACGGAGGTCCCGTTGGCGGTGACGGTGATGGTGACGGGCGGCTTGTGGGGGCGGGCGACGCGCCACGCGGCATAGGAGAGGACGAGGTTGCCCAGCGCGATACCGTGCCCGAGGACGACATCCACGATCTCCGCCGCACCCATCGCACCCGCCGGGGCGGCGCCCGCGTCGAGTCTGATCTCGGCGTACCGGTCCAGCTCGGCGTCCTCGTGGAACCAGCGGTGCAGATCGACGGCGGTGACGGTGTCGTGGTCACCGTCGTCGGTGACGGCGAACTGTACGTGCATGGCTTTCCCCACTCGCCCGGTCAGGTGATGGAACTTCCCACACCATCAACGACCTACGGGGCGCGAGGGCACGCCCCCGCGCCCCCCGCGCCAAGCGGGACGGAAGGGGCCGGAGAGGCGAAGGGTCAGGCCCGGCCGGGGAGTTCGGCCTCGATCAGATCCGCCGCCCGGACCGTTCCCCCCTCCCCTGCCATGCCCTCCCGCACCGCGGCCAGCTTCCGGGCCACCTCCGGGGACTCCACCAACTCCAGGACCGCCTGGCGCAGTTCCTCCCCTGTCACCGTCGTGGAATCCATCCGGCGCGCCACACCGAGCGACACCAGCATGTCCGCGTTCCCGAACTGGTCGGTGGCCAGCGGTACCGCCACCATCGGGGTGGCCGTGGCGAGTCCCTCCTGGCTGCCCCCGGCCCCGGCGTGCGTCACGAACGCGTCGGCCTGCCGCAGCACGGCGAGCTGCGGCACCCAGTCCCGTACCTCCACGTTGTCCGGGATCTCCCCCAGCTCGGCGGGGTCGACGTACTTCCCGATCTGGAGCACCAGGTGCCATCCCGTCAGCCCGCCGAACGCCTTCAGGCACTCGCGGTAGAAGCCGGGGTGCTTGGTGAGGGCGGATCCGAGGGAGACCAGCACGACCTTCTCGGCACCGGCGGGCCGCTCCCAGCTCCCCTGGCCGGCGCGGTCGCCCTGGCAGGCGCCGACGAAGGTGTGGACGGACTCGTCCACCCGGTCGGCCTGGGGCTGGAGCGCCTTGGGGATCAGCACGAGCGAGCGGCGGGGCCGCCCCACGAAGGCGTCGGCGTCGGGCCGCTCCCCGAGGCCGTTCTCCCGGAGCCAGCCGGTGAAGCGCGCGTAGTACGCCTGGCCCCGCTCGGACGCCTTGAGCTCCGCGTACATCGGTTCGGCGACCTCCTCCTCGTACCCGTCCCAGGCGACCAGGTTGGGCGAGAGGGAGACGGCGGGAACGCCCCAGCGGTGGGCGAGGATCCGCGCGGCGTAGGAGGTGATGTCGTGGAGCACCAGGTCGGGCTCGTCCCCGGCGAAGGCGGCGGCGAGCTGCGGGAGGGCGTGGACGCCGTCGTCGAGGAAGTGCTCGATGTGGTCGATCAGCTCGGTGCCCCAGGCGTCGGGGTCATCGCCGGTCGGCAGCAGCGACTCGTAGACGACGGGGGTGGCGCCGGTCTCGGCGACGATGTCGGCGAAGGAGGCGGGGATGGCGTAGCTGACGCGGTGGCCACGGGCGACCAGTTCGCGGATGACTTCGAGGCTGGGGTTCACATGGCCGGGGGCGGCGATGGAGAACATGGCGATATGGGCGGGGCGTGTCGCGGGCATGCGCCCACTCTAAACGAGACGAGACGTCTCGTGCAACTCATCTCACCGGCGCTGATAGCGGGCCAGCACCAGGTTCCCGTCCCGCACCAGCCTCCGGCGCAGCCCGCCCAGACCGCTCGCACCGCTGTAGAACTCCTGGTACGCGGGGGTCGCCACCTTGTCCTTCCACTCGGGGTACCCGCGCACCGACTGCGCGGGCGCCGGACGCAGCCCGGGGGCGAGCGCGGCGCCCACCGCCCAGCCGTGCTCCGCCGTACGCAGGGAGGCATGGGCGAGGGCGGCCGTACCGGTGGGCAGCATCCAGTCACCCCGCGCCAGCCGGACCATGTTCGGCGGCCGCAGCAGGAAGTCGACAAACCGGGCCGCCTCCTCCTTGTAGGGGCAGCTCTCGGCGATCGAGAGCGTCTGCGGACTGACCCCCTGCGCCATACCCGCCGCCCCGGCGGGAGCGGGCAGCACCGTCCAGGCGAAGCCCTTCGGGGCCTGCCGCGCGATCTGCTGCCGGTAGGAGAAACCGAGCGGAACCATCGCGTACCGGCCGCCGAAGAGTCCGGGCAGGGTGTCCGAGGCCCCGGAGCCCAGCGTGGCCGGAGCGGCGGTACGGTCCCGGACGATCTGGTCCCGGATGACGGCGGGCACCACGGCGTCGGCGCCGGTGAACCGGATCCGCACCCGGCCGTCGCGGCCCCGGTGGAAGAGCCTGCCACCGGCGGAGAGCCCCAGATTGAGGGTGGCGGAGACCGGGTCCCGCAACGGCCAGGCCACCGCGTACCGCCCCTCCCCCATCGACGCGGTCAGCCGCCGCGCGACCTCCTCGAACTCCGGCCAGCTCCAGGGCCGTACGGGGGTGGGGATCCGCACGCCCGCGCCCGCCAGCGCCCGCCGGTCGGCGATCAGCACCCGGGGCTCCTGGAGGAACGGCACACCGAAGACACCGTCGCCGAAGGCGGTGGTGCGCCAGCTGTCCGGCGGGATGTCGGCGCGCAGCCGCGCGGAGAGCAGCGGGCGCAGATCGGCGAGATGGCCGCCGTAGGCGAAGTCGGCGAGATCATCGGAGGCGTCATGGATCACATCCGGCGCCGCGCCGCCCTCGAACGAGGTCAGCAGCTGGTCATGGACGCTGTCCCAGCTCCCCTGGACATACTGGACCGGCACCCTCGGATCGCGGGCGTTCCACTCCCGTACCAGCGCCCGGGTGGCCTCGACGGACTCCCGCTGCCAGGCCAGCGAGAGAAACCGCAGCCGTGGCCCGCGCCCGGTGCCGGAACCCGCCGAACAGCCCGCCGCGCCCGCCAGCGCCAGCGCCCCGGCCAGCACACCGCGACGGCGGATCACCGCACCGCTCCGGCCAGCACCCCGCTGGTGATACGCCGCTGGATGAGGGCGAAGAGCACCAGCGAGGGCAGGGTCGCCAGCAGCGCGGCGGCGGCGAGCGGCCCGAGGTCGGCGGCGCCCTCCGCGCCGATGAAGTGGGTCAGCACCACGGGCAGGGTCTGCTTCTCCGGCGTCTTCAGCAGCACCAGCGCGAAGAAGAACTCGTTCCACGCGGTGACGAACGCGAAGAGCGCCGTCGCCGCGATCCCCGGCGCGAGCAGCGGCGCCGTGACGGAGACGAGGGTACGGAGACGACCCGCCCCATCGACGGCGGCGGCCTCCTCCAGCTCGGGCGGCACGGCCCGGACATGCTGCGCCAGCAGCCACAGCGCGAAGGGCAGCGCCCACACCACATAGACCAGGACCAGCCCGGTCAGGGTGTTGACCAGCCGCAGGTTCCGCAGCACCAGGAAGAGCGGAATGATCACCAGCACGAACGGGAACGCCTGGCTGACCAGCACCCACCCGGTGGCAGCGCGGGTGAGCCGGGACCGGCGCCGGGCCATCACCCACGCCATGGGCGTCGCGATCACCACCGCGACCAGCGCCGCCACCCCGGCGGCGAGCAGACTGTTCCCCGCCGCCCGCAGCAGGGGCTGTTCGGCGAACGCCTGCCGGAAGTTGCCCAGCGTCGGATCGCGCGGGATCCAGGTGGGATGCAGCGAGGCCAGCTCGGGCGCGGGTTTGAAGGCGAGCGAGAGCAGCCACAGAAACGGCGCCACCAGGAACCCGAGGTAGCAGGCGAGGGCCAGATACCGCCCGCCCCTCCCGGCCCTTCTCCGCCATGCCCGGGAGTGGGGCGGGCGGACGGCTCGCCCTTCGGTCATCTGGCCCCGCCTCCCCTCAGCCGCCCCACCAGGAACACCGACAGCAACACCGACACCACCCCCACCAGCACACACCCCATCGCCGCCGCGTAACCGAACTGCCCGTACCGGAACGCCTCCTCATACGCGAAGAGCATCGGCAGCCGGGTCCGCCCCCCGGGCCCGCCCTGCGTCAGCACATACACCAGCGCGAAAGCGTTCAGATTCCAGATCAGATTGAGCGCGGTGATCGCCAGCGCGACCGGCCGCAGCGCGGGCCAGGTGACGGAACGGAACCGGCGCCAGGCGCCCGCGCCGTCGAGGGCGGCGGCCTCATGGAGTTCACGCGGGGTGTTCTGGAGCCCGGCCAGCAGGGTGACGGTGGTCTGGGGCATCCCCGCCCACACCCCGACGGCGATCACGGCGGGCAGCGCGGTACCGAGGGAGGACAGCCAGTCCCGTCCGGCACCGAGGCCGAGATCACGGAGGGTCTCGTTCAGGACGCCCGCGTCGGGATGGTAGACAAGCCGCCACATGATGCCGACCACCACCTCCGGCATCGCCCAGGGGATGATCACCAGGGCCCGGACGAGCCAGCGCAGCCGCAGCCGCTGGTCCAGCAGCAGGGCCAGCCCGAGCGCCAGCAGGAACTGGGGGACGGTCACCCCGGCCGCCCACACCAGCCCGATACCGAAGGACTCCCAGAAGAGGGTGTCCTTCAGCAGGTCCCGGAAGTTCAGCGACCCGATCCACTGGGTGGGCTCGGCCCGGCCCGCCTGGGCATCGGTGAAGGCCAGCGAGACCCCGTACAGCAGGGGAACGACACTGAGCACCAGGATCGGCAGCAGCGCGGGCAGAACCAGAAACCAGGCGCCATGGCCGAGCGGCCGCCCCGCCCCGGCCCGCGCGGGGCGCGGCGCCCGGGTCCGGGCCGGTCTCCGTTCCGCGCTCCCCACTGCCACGGATGCGTCTCCTCTGGGCCACCCCGTCGGGCCCCGTCATCGTGCTGACGGTCCGTCGGATCGTCAAGGAGGGCACGACGAGGATGGGAGACTTTGGCGGATTCGTACGGTGTCCCGACAGACATACGGACAGAACGAGAGCGAGGTAGCACACCGATGGACGAGACACGGGCACGCGAGGTGCTGGTGGCGGCCGGACACCCGGGAGACCCCGTGGCCGCCCCGCTGGTCGCCCACGGGGAGAACGCCGTCTTCGCGGTGGACGACCTCATCATCAAGGTCGGCCGCTCGGCGGAACTGCTGGAGCGCGCCGAACGGGAAGTCGCCATCGGCACCTGGCTCGCGGCCTCGGACATCCCGGCCGTACGCCCCGCCGACGAGACCGCCCGACTGGTCGACGGCCATCCGGTGACCCTCTGGCACCGACTGCCCGACGCGGTCCGCCCCACCCGGCCCGCCGACCTGGCCCCCCTGCTCCGCCAGGTGCACGCCCTCCCCGCCCCGGACTTCCCCCTCCCCCGGCGCGACCTCCTCGGCGGAGTCGAACGCTGGCTCCGCCTCGCGGGCGACGCCATCGACCCCGCCGACGCCGACTACCTCCGCGAACGCCGCGACGCCTTCGCCCCCACGGCCGCCGCCCTCACCCCCCACCTCCCCCCGGGCCCCATCCACGGCGACGCCCTCCCCCGCAACGTCCATGTCGGCCCCGACGGCCCCATCCTGATCGACCTGGAAACCTTCTCCTGGGACCTGCGCGAACACGACCTCGTCGTCCTGGCCCTCTCCCGCGACCGCTACGGCCTGCCCCCCGAGTCCTACGACGCCTTCGTCCACGCCTACGGCTGGGACGTCCGCGAATGGTCCGGCTGCCCCGTCCTGCGCGGCGCCCGCGAAACCGCGAGCTGCGCCTGGGTCGCCCAACGCGCGAGCGAAAGCGACTCGGCCCGCCGCGAGTTCCAGCGCCGGGTCCGGTCGCTGCGGGACAACGACCCGGAGGTGCGGTGGTATCCGTTCTGAGGGGGCTACTCCCCGAGGGGGGCGGGGCCCGGCCCGGGGCCGGGTAGCGTGGGAGAACGTCAAGCCGACGGGGGGTCGTGGGCCGTGACGACCCGAACGGAACCGAAGGAAAATCGCGTTACTGATGGGTAGAGCCACGGGTCAGGAAGTGTCGTGCCCGCGCGAGCGGGGGTGTTCCGGCCCAGTCCCGTCGGCACGAGGCCCGCGCGAAGTCGTGCCCGCGCGAGCGGTGGTGTCCCAGGGCCCGAGTCGTTCGTCTGGTCCATTCAGCCGATGCTAGGGCCGCTGTCGGACGGGTCTGGTGTCAGCGGTGCTCGGGTTTCGCGGTGCGGGACATCAGTTCCTTGATGGCGCCCTGGGGTGAGACGCCGTCGTGGATGATGCGGGCCATCGTCTCCACGATGGGCATCTCGACGTGGTGGTGGCGGGCGAGGTGGAGCACGGATGTGCAGGAGGTGACGCCCTCGGCGGTCTGCGACATCGCGGCGGACGCTTCCGGGACGGACATGCCGCGGCCGAGGTTGGAGCCGAAGGTGTGGTTGCGGGACAGCGGGGAGGAGCAGGTGGTGATGAGGTCGCCCATGCCGGCGAGTCCGGCGAGGGTGCGGGGGTCTGCTCCCATGGCGGCGCCGAGGCGGCCGGTCTCGGCCAGGCCCCGGGTCATGAGCGCGGCCTTGGTGTTGTCGCCCAGGCCCATGCCGTCGGTGATGCCGACCGCGAGCGCGATCACGTTCTTCACCGCGCCACCGAGTTCGCAGCCGACGACATCGGTGTTGGTGTAGGGGCGGAAGTAGGGGGTGTGGAAGGCGGTCTGGAGGCGGTGGGCGACCTGTTCGTCAGAGCAGGCGACGACGCTGGCGGCGGGCTGGCGGCGGACGATCTCCCCGGCGAGGTTGGGGCCGGAGACCACGGCGATCCGCTCCGGCCCGGCTCCGGTGACGTCGGCGATCACCTGGCTCATGAGCATGTCCGTGCCGAGTTCGACCCCCTTCATCAGGGAGACGAGGACGGTGTCACCGGCGAGGGCAGGGGCCCAGGCGGTCAGGCTGCGGCGCAGGTGCTGGGCGGAGACGGAGAAGACAGCGATGCTGGCTCCGTCGGTGGCCTCGGCGGCGTCCGTGGTCGCGCGGATCGTGTCCGGCAGGACGGTGTCGGGCAGGTAGTCGGGGTTCGTGCGGCTGCTGTTGATGGCCTTGACCAGCTCGGAGCGCCGTGCCCACAGTGCGACCTCGCATCCGGCGTCGGCGAGGATCAGCGCGAACGCCGTGCCCCAGGACCCTGCTCCGAACACGGCGACACGAGTGGGCACCGCGGCCTCCCAATTCTTCATGAGTCGTCTGCTCAGTCCGAAGCGTACGGGGGCTGGGAACCGCCCGGCGGGCGCCGGAGGATGACGACGACGGCCCGGCGGTCGGCCAGTGTCGGCAGCGTTCTGCGGGCCTCGCTGATCATGCTCTCGGCCTGCCCGTCCCCGAGTTGCTGGCGCAGGTCGTGCTCGTGGCCGAGCCAGAGGTGGTAGAGCCGCTGCCACATCGCGGGCTCGCCCGGCCGTTCCTCCTCGGCCTCCAGTTCCAGGCCCGCGGCGGCGGCCGCGCGCGGCCACGGCGACGCCGGTACGGTACGGCGTCCGGCGGCGGTGAGAATCAGCCGGGCGCCGGGGCTCAGGACGCGGTGGACCTCGTGGAGCGCGGCCATGGGGCTCGGGGTCTTGGTGAACGCGTCGATGCAGATCGCCCCGTCGGCGTGCTGGTCGGGGAGTGTGGTGGCTTCCAGGGAGGCGGTGCGGAAGGAAGCACGGCCGGGCGGCAGGAAGAAGGGCTGGTGCTCGGTGGCGAGGCGGACAGCTTGAGGAGATATGTCGACACCGGTCAGGTGGACGTTGAGAGCGCGGGCGAGCCAGAGGCCGATGCCGCCGGTCCCGCAGCCGAGGTCGAGGAGCTGCTGGCCGGAACGCAGCCGCAGCCGGGCGATGAGGGTGGCGAGCAGCGGCCAGTCGCAGGAGCTGGCGGCGTTGACTTCCTCGGGCCAGTCCTCGCCCATGGCGTCGGCGTAGAGCTGCGCCACCAGATGGGTGGAGGCTCTGGCCGTGTGCAGGTCGTCGTACGCCCGCGCGAGCAGGTGGGTGGGGTCATCCATGGCGGCCTCCGATCAGCGGCCGGGGCACGGAGCGGGTCTCGCGCATGGTCAGTCCGGGGGCGATGACCTTCACTCCGGCGAAGTGCGGCAGGCCGGGGAGGGGGACGGCGATGGGCTCGTAGCTGCTGACGGCGGCGACTATCACGGCGATGACCGTGACCTCGGAGCTGAAGTCCTGGGCGCCGGGCCGGTAGCGGGCGGTCAGCTTGGCCCAGTCGCCGGTGTGCGGCCAGGCGGGTTCCGGGCGCCGCAGGGGGGCGGCGAACGCGGTCTCGTGGGAGTCCAGGTCGTCGCGGGTGCCGGCGATGCAGGTGAGCCGGGACTGGGCGGCCTCCGTGAGCGCCCGGGACAGTGCGATGTGCGGGTCCCGGTGGCATCCGGACCCGCCGAAGATGACGGGGTAGTCCTCGCACCAGATGTACGCCGCGCACACCGGAATCCCGTACGGGCTGTCCACGAGGGCGATCTCCAGCCAGAGGCGGGCGTCGAGGAACCGGCGGATCAGCTGCTGGCAGTAGGGGTCGTTCACGGTGGCCGGGTTGATCAGGGTCCGGTGCGCGCCGCCCGCGAGGTGGTCCCGCTGGAGGACATCGCGTTCGATGACCTCGAACAGGCCGTGGAGGGTGGCTTCGTCGGGGGTGTTTCCGGCGGCGAGTCCGTTGCTGGTGACGTGGAAGACGGCCGGGGCCCGGCCGTCCGGGTCCGGCTGGCGGCGTACCAGGTCGGCCGGGACCAGGGCGCGGTGGCCGCTGACCAGGCTGGCGCCCGCGGCCCAGTCCAGCACGAGGCGGTCCAGGCCGTCGTGGCGAAGGTTCACCGCCAGTGCCTCCAGCGGGTAAGGGACGCCCGCACGGCGGTGAGGGTTGCGTTCCGCGATCGTCAGCGGTTGCTCGGCCAGCCACAGTTCCGCGCTCTCCAGTACGGCGGAGATCCGGGCCAGGGTGTCGTCCGCGCCTTTGCCCTGGGAGGTGACGAGGGTGCGGGCGTTCGGGCGGACGGCTGTCCAGACCGGGATGCCGAGGTAGTCGAGCCCGGTGAGGCGGGCGACGCGGGTGATGCCCAGGCGGCCGAGCTGAGGTTCCAGTGCGGTCCAGGTCTCCTGCGGGGTCCGGGCCCGGACCGTCCCGTCCAGCCGGTGGTTCATGATCCCTCCCTGTCGGCGAGTACACCGAGGACGAAGGGCTTGACGGCCGCGACGGCTTCCCGTTCGCCGTGGAAGCCGCGCTTCCACGCTTCGTCCGCCAGAGCGTCCGGGGACGCGGACCAGGCGGCGGCCAGGACCGTTCGCGCGAGGTCGTCCCGGACCGTCTCCGGGCGGAACCCTCCGCATTGGGCCCTGTCGCGCGCTTGGTTGAGGGCGAGGTACAGGGTGAGCGCGTCCACGTCGGCGGGGGTCTCGTTGGCCAGGAGCCGGGAGACGGTCACCGGGTCGGTCAGGTCCACCTCGGGGCGCGCGGCCGCGCACGCGAGGGCGGACGGCTTCAGGACGGTGCCGCCGGGGTGAAGATAGCGCCACCACAGGTCGGGGAAACCGGGGTCGAAGACCTGCTGGTAGCCGACCCTTTCCCGGGTCGGGACCCGGACGCCGTTCACCGTCTCGGCGGCGAACACGTTCGCCCAGTGCCGGAAGCAGCGGGTGCGCCACACCAGCCCCGGTCGCGGAGCCACCAAGGTGCCGTCGGCCCGGAGCGCGGTCTCCAGCGCGGCCAGGGCATCGGACCGCTTCAGATCACCGAAGTAGGGGTCCAGCACGCGGTGTGCCGTGAGCCACTGCCCGAACATCGGCGCCCCGGCCTCGCGGGCGACGTGCCGCACGGCACCGAGGGAGCGGTGCGCGTAGTAGAGGCGTGCGAGCCCGTCGAGGACCCGCCGGGCGGCGTCCGCGTCGATCACCTCTTCTTGCTCGGCAAGCTGGAGGGTGTGCCGCAGATTCACCAGGGGCCAGGTGAACGCCCGGTTGTCACCGCCGACGGCCTGTGCCACGGCGACCTCGTCGTCGCCGTCGAGCTCGCCGCGGGCATACGCGGCGAAGACCGCACCGACGCCGACCATGCCGCAGGGCGCGAGCTCGGCGGCGCGCAGGGCTCCGATACTCGCCGCGCCGATGACTCGGACCCCGCGGTCCAGGGCCCAGATGATCTCCTTGTGCCGTAACGCGGGCGCGTGGTGGTAGACGCCGTCGACGATGACGACGGTGTCGGTGTCCGCGATCAGAGGGTCGAACAGATCGCCGTGGCGGACCGGGGGCAGGGTGCGGATCTGCTCGTTCGCCAGGGCCGGGTCGGCCGCCGCGAGGGTCGGCCCGGTGAAGACGTGGATCACGTGCTGCTCCTCGCAGGTGGGAGGCAAGGGGGTGCCCCGCCGGGCGTGGCGGGGCACCCGGGGACGGCTGTTAGAAGCTGAAGCCGTCGTCCTGTTCGACGTCCTCGGACCGCACGGTCACGGTGGTGTCGGTCACGGTGGTGTCGGTCACCGTGTCATCCGCGCCGATCGTCAGCGCCTCGGCGGCGAGCCGCGACTTGGGTTCCATCTCTCCTCCTCTCGGGGTGCCGTCGGCGGATTTCGTGGACTCCGAGGTCCGGGCCGCACGGGCGGCCCGGGCCCCGGAGGCTGCGGGGCCCGGGGTCAGGCGGCCGGGAGGGGTTCGGGCTCGCCGGTGACCGCGCCGGACGCGTGCGGGGTGTGGGCCGGCCGCTGGCGGAGAAGGGCCGCGAGCCGGTCCCCGTCGAGCGTGAGCCGCACGATGTGGTGGTCGGACAGCTCCGGCCGTACGCGGATGACGTCCACGTCCGTGATGGCGGGCAGCAGTTCGTCGGTGACGTACATGCGGTCGATCCGGGCATCGGGGCCGTGCGTGTCGCAGGCGTCCACCGTGGGGGCGAGCGCGGCAACGCTGCCTCCGGGCCGGTCGGCGCGGTGAACGGCGACGTCGCTCAGCCCGGCAGTACGAAGGATCTCGTCCGGGCGGGTGTCCATCCGTCGCCCCTTCGTTCCGAGGTAGGAGCGGTGGGCACGGTGCGGCTCGTCGCGGATACGGTCCAGCTCGGGGAGTGTGGGTTCCTCCAGCGCGGAGGGCTCGGGGTAGCTGTTGGCGTCGCCGCCGAGCAGCGCCGGGATGCGTACGGTCGTGCCGTCCGGGGCTGTCGACCGCTTGTCGGCCCAGGTGGTCAGCCACTCCGCCTCGGCCACGCGGTTGGCGCCGGAGGCGTAGTTGAGGTGGAACGACGAGACGATCACGGGCATGGCGCCCTCCCCCGCGGGGAGGTAGCGCAGCGTAAGGGCGGTCGGCGGCAGCACCCACACCGGGCCGGTCTGGGGCCATTCCCGTACGGTGCGGAACACGCTCTGGTCGGTGAAGACCGCGGTGCAGGAGCGGAGGCCGAGCCAGCCGCGCAGCCCGAGGATGTTCTCCAGCTCGTACATGACCTCCGAGCCGTTCTCGTCCGCGCCCCACATCTCCTGTCGGAGTACGAGCTGCGGGTTGTACTGGGCGACGAGTTCGTGTGCCTGACAGCGCAGTTGGGGATCGTTCTTACCGTTCCGCTCGAAGTTCCAGCAGACCACGGTGATCGTCTTCATCCAGCGGTTCCTTTCGTCGGTGGTGATGGGTGGTGCGCCGCCCAGAAGCTGGGACCTGTCGTCGGCCAGACCTCTGGGCGGCAGTACGGAAGCGCGCGTCGCGGATCGGGTGGCACGAACGCCCGCGCGTGGCGGTCAGCGTCGAGCCGTCCCGCAGCCGCGACGAGCTGGTCGGAGGTGACGATCGGGGTGGCCGTCCGCAGCGCGAAGGGCGTAGGTCACCAGGGGCCAGAGGCAGGAGTGGAGACGATCGACCAGTGTCTGAAGCTCCAGCGGCTGAGCTTCCCCGCTGAGAATCCGGTCGAGGAAGTCGTCCACACCGTCCTGCCTGATGGACGCGTGCAGGCGGGCGAGCAGCCCTGCGAGGGCTTCCGGAGCTGCCGGACGTGCCCGCTCGACGGGCCTCGCGCGGGCCGCGGCGGCGTCGCCTACGGGCAGGCCGTGAACGGTCATGGACATACGTGCCTCCCGTTGGGGAGCGGGGTGCGGGGGGAGCAGTGGAGGGCTCGAAGCAGCGGGAACGCGCGGACACGCGGTGGGCTGTGAACAGGACGGCCCCCGTTGTTACGGGGATATCCGTCCGTAGTCAGGTAACTACGCCGCTGGGGTGGGGCGGTACGGTGTCGGGCAGGCGAGGCGGTATATCGGGTATACGGGCAGGTGTTTCCATGACCAGGCGCACTCCGAACGTCCAGCTCCGCGAGGCGGTTATCGAGTCCGGTCTCACCTACGCCGCGCTGGCCAGGGAGGTCCGGGCGGTGGCCGCCGAGTGCGGCGTGACGCTGCGGACCAACAAGTCCACCGTGGAGCACTGGCTGTCGGGGGTCGTGCCCGCGGGGAACACCGCCCAGTACCTCGCCGTCGCCCTGTCGCGGCGAATCGGCCGCGTGCTGACGCTGGCGGACCTCGGACTCGCACCCAAGGCACCGGAAGACGAAGCGGTGGGCCTCACCCTGAGTACGGACCCGCTGGAGGCCCTGATGCCGATGTGGCGATACGAGCTGGACCGCCGCCAGCTCCTGGCCACGTCCGCGTACTCGGTTGCCGCCGCTGGCCTGCCGCTGGCCCACGTACGAGAAATCGCAGACCGGACGGCTACCGCCAGGACCGGCCGGGCCGTCGGTATGGCCGAGGTGGCCGCCGTCCGCGACATGATCCACTTCTTCAGCGAGATGGACGAGCGCCACGGCGGTGCCCACGGCCGCAGCGCCCTGGTCCAGTACCTTGCGGACGACGTCGCCGCCCTTGTCCGGGGCCACTTCCGCACCGACGAGGCCCGCCGCCAGATGCTCTCGGCCGCCAGCCGGGGCGTGCACCTGCTCGGCTGGAAGAGCTACGACGCCGGACAGCAGGGCCTCGCACAGCGGTACTACCTCCAGTCCTACAACCTGGCCGTCGAGTCCGGAATCAGGGGCCACGACGGGTTCGTGATGCGGACCATGGCCATGCAGGGGCTGAAGCTCCACCGCCCCGAGCACTGCCAGGCACTGGCGGAGACCGGACTCAGCCGGGCCAAGGGCAAGGTCTCCCCCGCGGTCGAGGCCCTGTTCCGCGTCGTCCACGCCCACACGCTCGCCAAGTCCAGGCAGAAGCGGCCCGCCGTGAGCGAGGCCGTCCTGGCGCAGAGCCTCTTGGAGGCCGGGCGCGACGACGAGCTTCCCTTCTGGGCCCTGGCCTGGGGGCCGCCCGCCGCCTCCGTCTACTCCCGCACGGCCAAGGTGCACGAGGCGATGGGCAACCACCGTGCCGCCGCCGAGCAGTACGAGCGGGCAGCCGCCTACCGGCCCGCCCCAACCTACGCGCGGATCGTCGCGCTCGACCTCGTGGCCGGAGCCGAGATGCAGCTCAAGACCGGAGGCATCGAGCGAGCGTGCGCCACCTGGCACCGCGCGATGGACCACATGGAAGGCGTCCAGTCCGTGCGCACCCGCAAGGCCGTCAGCCGTCTGCGCCGGGGCCTCGCGTGCTTCCGCGACCGCGGCGTCCGCAGCGCCGCCGAACTGGACGACCGCGCAGCCGAATTCCTCGGCAGCCGGTCGTAACCGCACCGCGCGGCGACGCCGAACGACTTCGGAGACTGCGGCGATCACCGGGTGCCGCCCGAGAGAAAGGCGAGGGAGCACCACGTGGTTCCTCCCCTGGGCTCACGCCCCAGGCATCGACGATGGCTGCGACAAGGTGGAGGCCCCGGCCGTGTTCGTCGTCGTCGCGGGCGTCGTGGAGCGTTGGCAGCGTGGAGGTCCCGTCGGTGACGGCGATCCGGAGCTCCGTCGTGTGGTGCTCGACGCTGAGCAATACCGCGCGGCCGTCCCCGTGCCGGATCGCGTTGGTGACCAGCTCGGACACGAGCAGCGTGGCATCCGGGATCAGAGGGGCGAGGTTCCAGTGCCGCAGGCTGGCGAGGGTGATCCGTCGCATGTGCCGGACGCGGGACGCGTGGGGGGGGCGAAGGCGACGGTGAAGTCGTGGACTGCGGGTGTCGCCATGGGGAGCCCTCTGGTCATGGAGGCCATCGGCGTTCTCCGAGCAGGGGAAGGATGTGGAACAGGTTGGTGAGGGCGGTGGCATGCTGACGGGCGAACGCGAGTCAGCAGAGAGCTGGGGACACTCAGCGACGCGCTGAGCCAAGTCGACGTTTCAGCTCATGGTGTGGTGGGCTGAGAGCGAGGATCGATCGCTCCCATGACGGAGCGCACCGCAGGGAAGTGCCCCGCCTGGCGGTTGCGGGGCTGGCGCCAGGCGGGGCGGTGACGGCACTCTCACCGCGCGGTACAGCGGCGCGGCACCCCGTGTGCCTGGAAGCGGGGGCGGACCGGACCCACGAGGTAACCCAGTCGGGAGTGACGTCGTCCGGGGCCGGGGTACGGGGGCCCCGGACTCTCTCCATGAGTCCCCTCTAGCGAGGGCGCCGAACTGACGCCCCTCCGTTGCTCCTGGTCAGCCGGTCATCCCTTCCTGACTCTGCACTTACGTCACCTGTCGGCGCCTGACCATTCGACCCACTCGTGATCACAATCCCTGAGAATCCACGGGGGTGACGACATGATTCCTCCCTCGATTCGGTTCCTCTGACCCGTAAGGGCCGGAGGGTGTTCACCGCCCGGCCGTCCGCTTCGAGGTCCGGCCGGGCGGGGGCTGGTGGGCGGCGGCCTGGTGGCGCCGGAGGAGTACACGGCAGTCCACGGCGCGGGAGTGGTTGTGGACGCGCTCAGCGTCCTTTTCGGCAGTGATCAGGTGTTGGCAGATCACGCAGTTGGACACGGTCGACCTCCTGGTACTGCGGAACGGTCAGGCGCTGCGGTTGGGCTGCCGTTCCTTGTCCTGTTGCACCCGAAGCCGTCGCGCGGCTGACTGTCCTCGGAACTCCACGGCTGCGTCGAGGAGACGCCCCTTGAGCCACTCGGCGTGGACACCGAGATCGGCCGCGAGCCACTTCAGAGGGGGCCAGCCAGTGCGCGCACGCCTCGGCGGGCGGGGTGGCCGCGATCCCGGCGCGAAGGGCGGCCCTCAGCTTGTCGTTCACGCTGCCGCCCGGTAGGGGTTCAGCGCGGACCGGCGGATGCCGCAGAGAACTCTCACAGTCAGCTGAGACAGCGGAAAGACAGAACTACCAACCCGCTGCGCCGTGCGGACGGCGGGCGCCGGGGCAGAGCGCTGAATACACAGGGCAGGCTGAACGGGGAACGTGGTCACGTTGACCTCCGAAGGGGCACCCGGGTGCGAGCCGGGACGAAGGCGCGGCATCCGCGTCGTAGGTCCCTGCGTTGAGGGACGACCCGCACCGGTCCGAGATCTGGCGGGTTCCCGGCCAGCGCGGCGTAACGCAAAGGTAGGAGCCTCTCCCGAGGGAGCCCAGTGGCGAGCCGTCCTAGAAAGGCGATCAGCTAGGACGCGCCGCCCTACCTCAGCAGCCCCAGCCGGTCGGCCAGTCCCAGCACGGGAGCACCGCGCCGGGCTCGGCCCCTGAGGTCGGCCACCAGTCGGCGTGATGTGGAGTGGTAGCGCATCCACTCCGGGGCGTCCTGCTCGGCCTGGAGCAGGGATCGTGTGGCCGCCGCGTCCTTGCCGAGGTCGTGGTAGGCGAGGGCTCGGTCGACGTGGAAGCGCGCACGCCAGGTTGGCGGGAGATGGACGAGGCCAGGGATGGCACGGGAGTCGCGGATCGCCTCGGCACTGCGGCCCATCTCCACCAGGAAGTTGACATGCGCGACTCCGGCGTTGGTGGGCCCGAAAGGCGTGGCGTACACGCTGAGGTCACGACCCATCGTCTGGGCGGCCCCGCGCGCCAGAGCCAGGAGTTGGGTCACATCGTCGTGGCGCCGCTGCCGGACCGTGGCCGTCGCCGCACGCAACAGGAGGATGCCCCAGAGGGCCAGGTCCTCAGGGGCAGAGCGGAACCCAGGCTCGATCTGATCAGCACGGGTCAGGGCCACCCGCTCGGCATCAGATAGTCGGCCCTGCTTGGTGAGAACCCACGCGAGGGTTGACGCCGCCAACGTCTCCAGTTTGGGGTCGTCACCCTGGCGGATCGCGGCGAGGGACCGTTCCATGGCGGTGAACGCCGCGTCTTCCTTGCCCAATGCCGCCAGTGTGGTCGCCGCGACCTGGTACGCCACGGCGAGGACGGAGAATGCCGCTGCGGCATCGGGGCCGGTGTACGCGTGGGTGGCCAGCCGGGCGTCGTGGATCAGCTGCGGCAGGAGCGCGCCGATCTCGCCCATACGGCCCTCGCGGCGGATGGTCTCCGTCGACCGAAGAGCCGCCTGGAGATCCTCGACGCTGGGGGGATCTTCCGGGTCCACGTCTCCACCGAGTAAGTCGCTCACCGGGGAAACCGCCTGACGCAGCGCCAGAATGGAAGGGAGATCGCTGCCCCCATCCGCTAAACCCTGAAAGGTCGTTGGCTGCCCGACCAGGTAGCTGGGTTCGGTATCCAGGGCTTGGGCCATGGCGTTGATGCTGGACAGCCGCGCGGTGCTCCGCCGTCCCTGCTCCAATTTGCGCACCACGTCGACAGAGAGCCCGGCTCGCTCCGCGAGGCGTTCCTGCGTCAGGCCGCGCCGGGTGCGCAGGTCCGCGAGCCGATCACCCATGCCGGATTCGTACGTCACAGCCACCCCCGCCAGAAGGTCGGCCTCCTACCGTACGCCCCGCGACACCAGGGCGAGGGCGGGCGGTGCGGTAGCTCCCAGGCTGGGCACTCGCCCGCACCGGCAAGAACTGTGCGGGCTGGATTCTCTGTCAGCGGGCGGGATCCGTGTGGGCAGCGGGTAGCGTGAGGGCACGTCAAACCGATGAGGAAAAGCGCCTGCGCGGAGCCGAATGGAACTAAAGGAAAATCGTATTACCGGCCGGTAGAGTCGCAGGTCAGGAAGTGTCGAACCCGCGCGAGCGGGGGTGGTCCCAGCTACCGGCTGCACACCACCCAGCCCACCGGGTCGAACCCGCGCGAGCGGGGGTGGTCCGACCCCCTCGTGGGTCCGGGACCCTCCCGGCTCGTCGAATCCGCGCGAGCGGGGGTGGTCCTGTTCGCCAGCGTCGCCACGATCCCAGCCAGCAGTCGAACCCGCGCGAGCGGGGGTGGTCCGCCCGCGGCGCGCTCGTACCCGCCCGGCGACTAGTCGAACCCGCGCGAGCGGGGGTGGTCCGACGTTGACGACCGTGTCGACGCCCCGGAAGTTGGTCGAACCCGCGCGAGCGGGGGTGGTCCACGCCGTTGCGTCGAGGCCGGTATCAGCGGGTTGTCGAACCCGCGCGAGCGGGGGTGGTCCGCTGTCCTGGGGCACGTTCGATTCAGGCATACTGTCGAACCCGCGCGAGCGGGGGTGGTCCGAGCCGGTCCTGCACCGCCTGCTGGAGGGCCCGGTCGAACCCGCGCGAGCGGGGGTGGTCCAGGGACGGACACCGACTCCGCGTTGACGTCGTAGTCGAACCCACGCGTTTGGTACGCCCCAACCCGGCAAGGCGTCTCCGTACGGCCGTACACGAGAAAGGACCACACCCCGTGGCGCGCCCCCCGCGCAGGGGCCCGCACCGCCACGGCAACAGAAGGAGACCCCCATGATCATCGCCATCATCGCCGTCTGTGCCGCCCTGGCCGTGCTGGGGTTCCTGCTGCCCCGGATCTCGCGCCACCCCGAGCGCGGCACCCAGCGCACCCTCGGGGTCGGATCCCGGCTCGGCGGCAAGGCGCCGGGGCTCCTGGGGCGGGTGTTCAGCAAGCCGTTCCGGAGCGGTTCGCGGGCCGTCGGGCGCAGTGGGGCCGCCGGGCGGCGGGCGCGGGGGCGGCTGCCCTTCTGAGAGGGCGGCCGCCCGCCGGGGCGCGGGATACGGCTCAGGCGTCGGTGAGGGTCGTGGCGCGCAGGGGCCAGTGGGGGTCCACATGGGCGTCGCGCTCGCCCTTGCGGCGGAGGAAGGATTCGAAGTCCTTCGCCCAGGTGGCGTACCAGGTGATCTGGTGCTCGTGGAGTTCCGCCGCGGTCATCGCCGCCACCTTGGTGTGCCGGGCCGCGAGGGCGCGGGCCACCCGGACGGCGGCCGTGGCGTCGGAGGTGGCGTCGTGGGCGGTGGTCAGGGCGACTCCGTACTCGGCGCAGACGGCCTCCAGGGTCCGCTTGCCCTTGCGGTAGCGGTCGACGGCCCGGTCGATGGTGTAGGGGTCGATCACCGGGCCTATGTCACGGCCCGCCAGACGGTCGGTCAGTGAGGGCAGCCGGTGCCGGGCCAGTTCGGCGGTGAGGAGGGTCAGGTCGAACGCGGCGTTGTAGGCGACGACGGGGACGCCCCGGTCCCAGTGGGCGCAGAGCGCGTCCGCCACCTCGTCGGCGACCTCGCGCGCGGGGCGGCCCTCGGCGGCGGCCTTCTCGCTGGTGATGCCGTGGATCGCGGCGGCCTGCTCCGGGATGTGGACGCCCGGGTCGGCCAGCCAGAGCCGGTGCTCCCCCGGGCCGGGGCCGCAGCCCGGGCCGGACAGCTCGACCACGGCCGCGGTCACGATCCGCGCCTCCCGTGGGTCGGTGCCCGTCGTCTCCAGGTCGAATCCGATCAGCCGCTCTCCGTGCCAGGCCATAGGTCCCCCTCCGAAATCGTGCCGCGGTGCTTCCCCCGGTGTGATCTCAACCCTCGCACGGCCCACTGACAACGGCGGGCGACACCTCGGTGGCCGGTCAGGAGACCGGGCGGGAGTCCGCCCACTCCGTCTCGAACTCCTCCCGGTAGGTCTGGAACAGTCCGTGCTCGCCCTCGGCTCCGCCGCGCATGATCGAGCGCCCGCCGCCGCGCAGGACCAGGACAGGCGCTTCCATGCCCCGGGCCCGGCGGAGGTAGCTCTGGATGACGGCGATGCCGTCCGGGCCGTCGCCGTCGACGAGGTAGGCGGTGAAGCGCGGGGTCTCGTCGAAGACGTGGATCTCGAACGCGCCCGGGTCCCGCAGCCGGGAGCGGACCCGCCGCATATGGAGGATGTTCATCTCGACCGTGCGGCTCAGCTCGCCCTTCCTGATGTTCAGCTCCCGCTCCCGGCGCTTGACGGCGCTGCTGGCGGGGTTGAGGAAGAGCAGGCGCACCCGGCAGCCGGATTCGGCGAGGCGGATCAGCCGGCGGCCGGAGAAGTTCTGCACCAGCAGGTTGAGCCCGATGCCGACGGCGTCGAGGCGGCGCGCGCCGCCGAAGAGGTTCTCGGCCGGGATCTGGCGCTGGAGCCGTACCCGGTCGGGGTGGACGGAGACCACGTCCGCGTACCGGTCGCCGACCAGGTCCTCGACCGCGTCGACGGGCAGCCGGTCGGCGGAGGGCACCCCGGCGCCACCGCCGAGGATGTCCAGCAGCCGCCCCGAGGCCCGCTCGGCCTGGGCGAGGACGGCCTCGTTGAGGGCCCGGTTGCGGGAGACCACGTTCCGGGTGACTTCCAGTTCGTCCAGGGCCAGCTCGACATCGCGGCGGTCGTCCACGTACGGCTCGAAGCACGGCCAGTGCTGCACCATCAGCTCTCTGAGCTGGGGCAGCGTCAGAAAGGAGAGGACGTTGTCGTCGTTGGGGTCGAGGAGGTAGCCCTTGCGCCGGGAGACCTCGCGGACGGCGACGGCCCGCTGGACCCACTCCTGTCCGGCGGGTCCGGCGGCGGCGACCACCCAGTCGTCGCCGTGGACCGGTTCGTACACCGGCCGCAGGACGGCGGCGACGACGGCGCGCAGCCGCTGTTCCACCAGGTTCAGCCAGATGTAGGCGCGTCCGGCCCGCTGGGCCCGGGTGCGCACCTCGCTCCAGGCGTCGGGGCCCCACTCCAGCTCAGCGCCGATCTCCATCGGCCTGGCCAGGGAGACCGCGCCCGGCGGCGGATCTGCGGGAATCCCGTCGTGCCCCGTGTCACCGGGGGGTAGCTCCAGCCCTCCCGAGCTCACCCGCGCACCGCCTTCCCGTCCCCCACCCAACGATCAAGGAAGACTACTCCGCCCGCGCTACCGGGTGCAGCCCGATCGCGCCAGCCCATTTCCAACTCCCTTGTACCCCGCGGAGGTTCCTCCTGGCGAACTCCGGTGAAGTGAGCGGATTCATAGCGGTACGGAGCGGATGCCCCGGGCGGGGGACACGCCCGAACCCGATGTTGACCGCGTCGCCGACGGCCACGGAGGGCAACGGCGGCGATACTTTCGGCAGAGATCCGGGCCAAACGGGTCCCCGAGCGCCGGGTCGGAAGGGGAAGGGTTCACCCATGCAGGTCTGGCCGGGACAGGCGTATCCCCTGGGCGCCACCTATGACGGCGCGGGCACCAATTTCGCGGTGTACTCCGAGGCCGCGCGGCGGGTGGAGCTCTGTCTGCTGCACGAGGACGGCTCGGAGACGGCGGTGGAGCTGCGGGAGAGCGACGCGTTCGTACGGCACGCGTATCTGCCGGGGGTGATGCCGGGTCAGCGGTACGGCTTCCGGGTCCACGGCCCGTACGTACCGGAGCGCGGGCAGCGCTGCAACTCCGCCAAGCTGCTCCTCGATCCGTACGCCCGTGCGATCAGCGGACGGGTCGCCTGGGACGAGGCGGTCTACGGCTATCGCTTCGGGCGGCCGGACTCCCGCAGTGACCTGGACTCCGCCCCGCACACCATGACCTCCGTCGTGGTCAATCCCTACTTCGACTGGGGGGACGACCGGGCGCCGCGCACCGAGTACCACCGCACGGTGATCTACGAGGCGCATGTGAAGGGGCTGACGATGCTCCATCCGGAGCTGCCGCCCGAGCTGCGCGGACGGTACGCGGCCCTCGCGCACCCGGCGGTGATCTCGCATCTGACCGAACTGGGGGTGACCGCGCTGGAGCTGATGCCGGTGCACCAGTTCGTCGATGACCACCGGCTGGTCGACGCGGGGCTGCGCAACTACTGGGGCTACAACACGATCGGTTTCTTCGCGCCGCACAACGCGTACGCCTCCTGGGGCGAGCGGGGCGAGCAGGTGCTGGAGTTCAAGCAGGCGGTCCGGGCGCTGCACCAGGCGGGCATCGAGGTGATCCTCGACGTGGTCTACAACCACACCGCCGAGGGCAACCACCTGGGGCCCACCCTCTCCTTCCGGGGGCTGGACAACGCCTCGTACTACCGGCTGGCGGAGGACCGGCGTCACTACACCGACACCACGGGCACCGGGAACTCGCTGCTGATGCGCAGTCCCCACGTACTCCAGCTGATCATGGACTCGCTGCGGTACTGGGTGACGGAGATGCGGGTCGATGGCTTCCGCTTCGATCTGGCGGCCACGCTGGCACGCCAGTTCCACGAGGTCGACCGGCTCTCCTCCTTCTTCGACCTGGTGCAGCAGGACCCGGTGGTGAGCCAGGTGAAGCTGATCGCCGAACCCTGGGACGTGGGCGAGGGCGGCTACCAGGTGGGGAACTTCCCGCCGCTGTGGACGGAGTGGAACGGCGAGTACCGCGACACCGTACGGGACCTGTGGCGCGGCGAGCCGAGGAAGCTGGCCGAGTTCGCCTCCCGGCTGACCGGCTCCTCCGACCTCTACCAGGACGACGGGCGGCGGCCCCTGGCCTCGATCAACTTCGTCACCTGCCATGACGGGTTCACCCTGCGCGACCTCGTCTCGTACGACCACAAACACAACGAGGCCAACGGCGAGGGCAACCGCGACGGTGAGAGCCACAACCGGTCCTGGAACTGCGGGGTGGAGGGCGAGACCGACGATCCCCGGGTACGGGAGCTGAGAGCGCGCCAGTGCCGCAATCTCATCGCCACCCTGATGCTCTCGCAGGGGGTGCCGATGCTCAGCCACGGCGATGAGTTCGGGCGCTCCCAGGGCGGCAACAACAACGCCTACTGCCAGGACGGCGAGCTGTCCTGGGTGCACTGGCCGTCGGCGGGCGGGGACCCGCGCGGTGACCTGGTGGCCGGGACCGGCGCGGCGGCGCTCCCGGGCTACGGGTCCGGGGCCGGGGCGGCCGGGGACCGCTCGCTGCTGGAGTTCACCCGGGCGATGGTGTGGCTGCGCCGGGACCATCCCGTCTTCCGCCGTCGCCGCTTCTTCCACGGCCGCCGGGTGGAGAGCCTCGCGCGCGGCGCGGCGGAGGCGGCCGAGCTGGCGGACATCGCCTGGTTCACCCCTCAGGGCCGGGAGATGACCCAGCGGGACTGGGACGCGGCGCACGCGCGGGCGATGACGGTCTTCCTGAACGGGGACGCGATCTCGGAGCCCGGCCCCCGGGGCGAACGGATCCGGGACGACTCCTTCCTGCTGATGTTCAACGCCAGCGCGGTGGAGCTGGAGTTCCTGGTTCCGGTGCACCAGGGCGAACGCTGGCAGGTGGTCGTGGACACCGCGTGCCCCCAGGGCATCGAGCCCCACACGGGCGACAAGGTGACGGCGGGCGAGCTGATGAGCCTGGTGGAACGGAGCCTGGTCGTCCTGCGGCGGCTCGTCTGACGTGCGGTGAGGAGGATGTCGATGGCCGGGCTTCGGCGGCGACTCGCCTGACGCGCCGACGACGGTGGCGAGGCTCGGCTGACGCGCCGACGGCGGTGGCGAGGCTCGGCTAACGCGCCGACGGCGGTGGCGACGGCCGGTCCCGCGTCGGCGCACTGCCCTCCTCGGTGGACCCGGTGGACTCTGCGCACTCGCCCGCCGGGCCGAGCGCGTCGAGTTCGGCGGCGGCCTCGGTCTGGCGGGGGTGGTGGTGGGCGGTGAGCGTACGCAGGGCGGCGGTGAGGGTCGTACGGGCTTCCGCCGGGCGGTCGAGACGGCGCAGGACGCGTCCGAGTTCGAGCTGGGCGGGGCCGCTCCATCCCGACATGTCCGTGTCCTCGAAGTACTCGCATGCCCGCCGTAGCGCGACCTCCGCCTCCTGCCACTGGCCGAGGGCCGCGTAGTCACTGCCCAGGTGCCGCGAGGTGACGGCCTGGTAGACGGCGAGCAGCTGAGGAGCGAGGCCGGGGATCCCCTCCCGGCAGATCCCCAGGCTGCGGCGGTGGATGCCGAGGGCTTCCCCGGGGCGGCCGTGCGCGCACAGCGCGTCGCCGAGGGTGTTGAGAGTGGTCAGCTCGGCGAGTCGGCCCGGGAGTGAGGGGTTGTCCCGGTGGCAGTCGGCGGACGCGCGCAGCCGGGCGATGGTCTCGTCCATCCGGCCGAGCCGGTGCAGCGCGCCCGCGCCGTATCCGAGGGCCCAGCCGGTCTGGAGCGGGTCGCCGCAGGCGCGGGCGGCGGTGAGCGCGGCGTCGGCGGCTTCGAGGGCGGCGTGGGGCTGGTGGGCACAGACGTTGTGCGCCCAGGCGAGGTAGTTGAGGTGGGTGGCTTCCTCGCGGGTGCTGCCGAGGGCCCGGCCGGACGCGGCGGCGGTGCGGAAGACGTCGACCCACTGGGGCCAGTGCTGGGTGAGGTCGGAGAACCAGTGCATGGCCTCGGCCGCGTCGAGGACCTGCCGGTGCCACCCGGCGGTGTGGGCGTGGTGGAGGGCGGCGAGCCACTGGTCCCGTTCGGCCTCCAGCCAGGCGCGGGCCTGGTCGCGGTCGGCCGGGGCGGTGGCGGGGTCGGGGTCACCGGCGGGGGCGCTGTGGTGTTCGGCGTCGAAGTGGAGGGCGGCGGCGGTCGCGCGGGCGAGCGTCCAGCGGGCGGTACGGTCCTGGGCGGCCTCCCGGGTCGCCGGGTCGTCCTCGACCGCCGTCCGTTCGGCGGCGAAGAGCCGGAGGAGGTCGTGGAAGCGGTAGCGCTCGGCCGTGGGATCGGGCAGGAGCAGCCCGTGGTCGCAGAGTTCCTCCAGTCGGAGCCGGGCGTCGCGGGGCGGGATACCGGCGAGGAGGGCGGCGGTCTCGGGGCTGACATCGGGGCCCGTGGCGAGGGCGCAGCGCCGCAGCAGCAGCCGGGAGGCGGGGTCGAGCCGCCGGTAGGAGAGCGCGAAGGCGGCGCGGACCGCCAGGTCGCCCGCCCGGAGCAGATCGAGTCGGTGTTCCTCGCGGGTGAGGAGGGCGGCGAGTTTGGCGAGGGACTCCTGGGGGCGGGCGGCGAGGCGCTGTCCGGTGATCCGCAGGGCGAGCGGCAGATGCCCGCACGCCTCCGCGAGGTCGCGGGCGGCCTGCGCCTCGCGGGCGACGCGCTCCGCCCCGACGACACGGGTGAGGAACTCGACGGACTCCTCCCGCCGCAGGAGGGGGAGGTCGACCCGGTGGACGGATTCAAGACCGGTGAGACTGTTGCGGCTGGTGACGATGGTGAGACCGGAGCTGGGGAGCAGGGGCCGTATCTGCTCCTCGTCAGTGGCGTTGTCGAGGACGAGCAGCGGACGGCGGTTCGCGGTGAGGGTACGGAACAGGCCCGCCCGGTCCTCCAGCTCCCGCGGCAGGGACCGTTCGGCGACCCCGAGGGCGGCCAGCAGCCGGGCGAGCGCGTCTTCCGGCCGGACGGGTTCGGTGTCCATCGCGCGCAGGTCCAGCGAGAACCGCCCGTCGGGGAACCGGGGCGCGAGGTGGTGCGCCGCGCGGACGGCGAACGCGGTCTTCCCCAGCCCGGGCGCGCCCGCGACCACGACCACGGGCGGATGGGCGGAGTCCGCTCCGTCGGCCAGGGCCTCCAGGGTGGCGAGGGCGGCACCGCGCGCCGTGAAGTCACCGGTGTCCCGGGGCAGGGAGAGCAGACCCGCCACCGGAGCGGTCGCCGGAGCGGTGTCCGGGCGGGTACGCGACCGGCCCGAGGCCGCGTCGGACCGGGTACGCGACCGGCCCGAGGCCGCGTCCGCCTCCAGGCGCCCGGCCTCGTCGGCGTCCAGCTCCAGCGCGCGGGCGAGGGCCTGGACGGTTCTGCGCTGCGGCCCCGGGGTGTGCCCGCGCTCCATGTCCGTCAGCGCCCGCACACTCACCCCCGCGCGGTGGGCGAGCCGCTCCTGGCTGAGACCGGCACGCAGCCGCAGATCGCGGAGCCGCCGCCCGAAATCGCCAGACGCCGTCGTGGTCATGTCTCCCCTTGGCTCCGCCCCTGGCAGGGGCATGACGGTCTGGCAGAAGTATCGCCCATGTACTTCTGCCAGTCGTTCCGCCTGGTCACGGCGGTGGGCCGCTGCTGGAGTGGGGCATGAGGTGTGCTCCCCGCCACGCGGAACCGTGGTCGCCGCGAGGGCCGTCGGGACGCGCCGCCCCCTGTTGAGAACCCGGCCGAAAGGCGCTCCCTTGTCCTTTTTCATCAGATCCGTCCCCTCGCGGCCTCCGGCCGCCGGGCCGGTCGGCCCCCCGCAGGCCGGATCAGGGCGAACGGCGGCCTCCGGCCGTTCCGGGATTCCCGCGGGCTCCCGGCCCTCCGCGCTGGCGTGCGTCCTGGCGCTGCTGGCCGGGCTCGTCGCCGTCCTCGCCGCCCCGGCCCCGGCGGTGGCCCTCCCGGCGCCGCAGGACACCCGGGTGGCCACCCAGAACATGCAGCGGAAGACGGAGCTGTGGGGCGCACGTGTCGCCCTGCTGGCCCAGAACTTCGATGTGGTCGCCCTCCAGGAAGTGCCCTGGCGGCGGGATAGCGACGCGACCTCCCCGTCCCATGGCTGGATGATCCCCCGCCCGCCGGACCGCCCGGACACGGCGATCGTGCGCCTCACGGATCGCGGACCCGGCCAGCTGCTTCCGGCCCTGCCGTCCACCGTCACGGAGTACCGCTGGAACACGGGCACGTTCAACAATCCGCACTGGGTCTTTCTCTATCTGATGCGGACGTCGTCCGCGTCGGACCAGAACGAGCTTCCGGTGGGGATGATCACGTCGGAGCGGGTCTGGAACGCCCTGGACGTGCACCACCCCGCCCATCTGCCCGGTGACCGGGGCAGCGCCCGCAACGCCCTCGTCCTGCTCGACGACCAGCACCGGATGGCGTACGCCTCGTACCACGCGGACGCCTATCCGAACAACCACGGCCATCGCATGGTCGAGCGAATAGCGGCCGAGGTCACCGCCGTGGGGAACCAGAACGGCGGCCAGCCGTGGAACTGGACCGTCGTCGGCGACTTCAACCGGAACCCGACCACGATGGAGCAGAACTTCCCCCAGAACAATCCGCTCGGCGCCCACGTCATCTACGCGCGGGACGCGGCCAACCGCCCGGCCCGTACGCATGAGGGAACGGGGGAAGGCGCGCTGGACTACATGGTCACCTCCGCTCCCCAGAACAACTGGTTCCATGCCAGGACCATCAACACCCACGGCGGTGCGAGTTCCGGCAGCGACCACTTCTCGGTGGCCTTCGGTGGCACGCTGCAAGGCGCGGCGGAGGCCCGGGACAACTTCGTCGTCGAGAACAATGACACCGAGGAGTTCATCACCGAGAACGGGTTGGCCCGCACCCCGATCCACCGGAGGCTGGATTTCTCCCGGAGCCAGATCTTCTCCCTGGGCGACTACGTCAATTACCAGGGCGTCAGCTACTTCACCATCATGACCGAGGCTCTCCCCACGAGGGCCTACATGGTCTCCGGCCGGGAGGGAACGGTGGGAATCCAGCCCGGCTGGGGTTCCGCCGGGGCAGCGGCCGGCAGCGCGGTCTCCAACCTTCCGTTCGACGCCTATCTCTGGCGCCTTGAGGGCGACACCATCCGCAATGTGCACGGTCAGCGCCTCGCCATCGGCAACGACGGCCGGGTGTGGATGCACAAGCCCGTGCCCACCGAGCCCGACCGCGCGTCCTGGCAGCTGCATCGGGTGGACATGAACCACCGGGACACCGCGGGGTTCCCGGCGAACGCGGGTGAGCTGGTGAACCTCATCAGCGCGGAGACCTCGCGGTACCTGCGCGACGATCCCGCCACGGACAAGGCCGTCGAGGGCCAGCCGCGCGCCGGGCGGTCCACCAGCAGCGAGGACTGGTTCGTCCGCCCGTCGACCCTCTCCGGCACCATGCAGCTGGTGAACCAGGGGACGAAGGAGTGCCTGACCGGGGGGACGTTCGCGGGCGTGCCGTGGTCGGCCCTGACCCGGCCCTGCCCGGCTGCCACCAGCCCGGCGACGAGCCCGGAGGTGCAGATGACGTCATGGCAGTACGTGGGACGCCATATCCGCAACGCCACCTCGGGCGGGATCGTGGGACATGTCCCCGCGACCTCACCCGCCCAGGGGACCAACTTCACCGTCTACCCGGGTCACACCACCGAGTTCGACGTGACGCCCGCCATCCTCACGCATGACCCGGGAGAGCTGCGGAAGCTGGCGGTGATGCCGCTGGGTGACTCCATCACCCTGGGCGTGGGCAGCGGCGCCCGTACCGGGTACCGGCCCGCGCTGGCGCAGATGCTCGCCCAGGACGCCCCCGACGTGCGGTTCGTCGGCTCGATGCAGGACGCGGACGGCACCCGTCACGAGGGCCACTCCGGGTGGCGCATCGACCAGATCTCCGCGAACATCGACCGCTGGATGGCCGACGCCAAGCCCAATCTGGTGCTGCTGCACATCGGCACCAACGACATGAACCGCAACCACGAGGTGGCCACCGCCCCGCAGCGGCTGGCGGGACTGATCGACCAGATCCACGCCTCCTCGCCCCAGACGGCGATCGTGGTCGCCTCCCTCGTCCCGGCGGCCGACCGCACCGTGCAGTCACGGGTGGACGCCTACAACCGGGCCATCCCCGGCATCGTCGCCGAGCGCGCCCAGCGCGGCTCCCGCATCACCCAGGTCAGCATGGGCACGCTGACCGTGGCGGATCTCGACGACAACCTCCACCCCAACGACAGCGGCTACCGGAAGATGGCGGCCTCCTTCCACGGCGGCGTCGTCACCGCCGCCCGCAACAAGTGGATCGACGAGAACGTCACCGTCAAGCCCGCCCCGCCCGGCTCCGGCAGCCCGGCCGCGGCCGGTGACTACCGCGTCGACATCAACGGCGACGGCCGCTCGGACTACCTCGTCGTCGAGGACAACGGCGCGGTGCGCGCCTGGACCAGCTCCACCACGGCCACCGGCACGGTGAAGTGGACCGACCAGGGCGTCATCGCCTCCGGCTCCGCCCAGTGGACCGGTGAGCAGGTCCGCTTCGCCGATGTCGGCGGCGACGCCCGCGCCGACTACCTCGTTCTCTCCCCCAACGGCGCGGTGCGCGCGTTCGTGAACACGGGCGGCGACGGACGGGGCGGCTGGCGCGACGACGGCATCATCGCCTCCGGCTCCACCGCCTGGAACAGTTCCCAGGTCCGCTTCGCCGACATCGGCGGCGACGCCAAGGCCGACTACCTCATCGTCTCCGACCGGGGCGCCGTGCGCGCCTTCATCCACTCCACCACGGCCACCGGCACGGTCAAGTGGACCGACCAGGGCACCGTGGCCACCGGGTCCACCCGCTGGACCGCCGAGGACGTCCGCTTCGCCGACATCACCGGAGACGCCAAGGCCGACTACCTCATCGTCGGTGACACCGGCGCGACCCAGGTCTACACCAACAGCACCACGGCCACCGGTACGGTCAAGTGGACCGACGAGGGCACCGTGGCCACCGGCTCCACCCGCTGGACCGGCGAGCAGGTCCGCTTCGCCGACGTCACCGGAGACGCCAGGGCCGACTACCTCGTCCTCGCCCCCAACGGGGCCCTGACCGCCTACGAGAACATCCCCGGCACCGGCGACAAGCCCGTGCACTGGGAGGACCTCGGCACCATCGCCACCGGCACCGGCAGCCCCGCCGTCCGCGTCCGTATCTGACCCACCGATCCATCCACCGGGCGGTGGACCCGGTAGTCCACCCGACGGTCCGCCATCCACCGGGCGGTGGACCCGGTACAACTCCACACTCCACATGACGGGTCCCGGCATCACGCATGCCGGGACCCGTCCGCCGTCCCCAGGGCAGCGGCCCGTCCACCGTGCGACAGGCACCGGCGCGCGGGACCTCCGCGCGCCCCCTCGTGCGCCGGTCGACCCGCCCCGGACCACCCCTCACCCGATCGGCGGCCGACGCCGTGTCAGAGAAGGCCCGTCACTGGGTACGTACGTTCGCATGAAGCCCACCGCCACCTACCGCCTCCAGCTCCAGCCGGACTTCCCGTTCCCGGCGGCCGAGGCGGCCGTGCCGTATCTCGCCGGGCTCGGGGTCTCCCATCTCCACCTCTCGCCGGTGCTGGAGGCGGTGCCGGGGTCGACCCATGGCTATGACGTCACCGATCCCACCCGGGTACGGGAGGAACTGGGCGGCGAGGCGGGGCTCCGGGCGCTCGCGGCGACGGCGCGCGCCCACGGGCTCGGGCTCGTCCTCGACATCGTCCCCAACCACATGGCCGCCGCACCGGAGCACAACCACGCCCTCTGGGCGGCGCTGCGGGACGGGCCCTCCTCCCCGTACGCCCGGTGGTTCGACATCGACTGGGCGGCGGGCGGGGAGCAGGTGCTGCTGCCGGTCCTGGACACCCGGATCGGCGCGGCGCTCGGCTCCCTGCGGATCGACGGCGAGATCCTGCGCTACGGGGACCGCCGCTTCCCGCTCCGGCCGGGCACGGCCCATCTGCCGCTGCCCGAGCTGCTGGACGCGCAGTGGTACCGGCTCGCGTGGTGGCGGCTGGGCCGCACCGAGCTGAACTACCGGCGCTTCTTCACCGTCGCCGACCTGATCGGGGTGCGGGTGGAGGATCCGGAGGTCTTCGAGGCCACCCACGCCAAGATCGTGGAGCTGGTCCGGGACGGTGTCGCCGACGGGCTGCGGGTCGACCACCCCGACGGACTGGCCGACCCGGAGGGCTATCTGACCCGGCTGGACGAGGCGACCGGCGGGGTGTGCTGGACGGTGGTGGAGAAGGTGCTCACCGGCGCCGAGCGGCTGCCCCCGGGCTGGCCGGTGGCGGGCACCACGGGCTATGACGCGCTCTACCGGATCGACGGCGTCTTCACCGACCCGGACGGCAGCGCCGCCCTGGTGCGCCACTACCGGGAGTACACGGGGGTCGCGGCCGACCGGGGCGGCTTCTGGGAGGCGACCGTGCGCCGCGCCGCCCACCGGGTGATCACCCATGAGCTGTCCGCCGAGACCACGGCCCTGACCCATGTCGCCGCACGGATCTGCGCCCGGGACCCCGGGCTGCGCGACCACGCCTGGTGGGCGCTGCGCGCCGCCATCCGGGAGCTGCTGGTGCGGATCCCCGTCTACCGTCCCTACCGGCTCGGCGCCGACGAGGTGCTGACGGTGCGCGCGGCGGCGGGCGCCAAGGCCGTGTTCACCGTCGCCGAGGAGAGCGCGGCGGTCGATGTGGTGCGCGACCTCGCGCTCGGCCGTCTCGGCGGTGGCCAGGACGGTCCCGACCACGAGACCTTCCGCGCCCGCTTCGCCCAGACCGCCTCCGCGCTGCACGCCAAGGCGGTCGAGGACACCGCGTACTACCGCTATACGCCGCTGCTGTCCGCGAACGAGGTCGGCGGCGACCCGGGCGCGCCGGCCGTCGGTCTGGAGGAGTTCCACGCCTACGGTGAACGCCTCGCCCGCGACTGGCCCACCACCGGCACCGTGCTCACCACCCATGACACCAAGCGGAGCGCCGACGTCCGGGCGCGGATCACGGCGCTCTCGGAACGGCCCGAACTGTGGGCCGCCTTCCTGGCCCAGATCACCGAGGAGACCGGTATCCGCGCCCCCGACCCGCATGCCGCCTGGGTGGCGTGGCAGACGGCGGTCGGCTTCGGCTTCCCCTACAGCGACCGGCTGTGGCGCGCGCTGCTCAAGGGCGCGCGCGAGGCCGCCCTGCACACCACCTGGACCGAACCGGACGAGGCGTACGAGAAGGCCCTCGCCGACTTCGTCCGCGCGGGTCCCGGCGGGCGCCCGCTGGCGTCCGTGGCGCGCTTCGCCCGGGAGCTGGCCCCCTCGGTGCGGGCCGTCACCCTGGGCAGCACGCTGCTGCATCTGACCATGCCGGGCGTCCCCGACCTCTACCAGGGCACCGAGGGCGAGTATCTGGCCCTGGTCGACCCGGACAACCGCCGCCCGTTCCAGCCGCTGCCCGAGGGCGTACGGGCCACGGAGAAGACCGCGCTCACCCGCGCCGCCCTGGCCCTGCGCCGGGAACGCCCGGACGCCTTCAGCCAGTCGGGCACCTATGTGCCGCTGCGCGCGAGCGGCCCGGCCGCCGACCACTGCCTGGCCTACTGCCGTACGGGAGAGGTGGTCGCGGCCGTCACCCGCCTGCCCGCACGGCTGGAGCGCGCGGGCGGCTGGCGCGGCACGGAAGTGACGCTGCCGGAGGGGCGCTGGACGGACCCGCTCGCCGGGGGCCGGGAGTGGCCGGGGGGCGCCCCGGTGGCGCTGGCGGAGCTGTTCGCCAGCCGCCCGGTGGCCCTGCTGAGCCGGACCCGGACGGCCCGGACGGAGACACCCGGCACCGCCATCACCAGCGAGAACCCCCTGGACGACTGAGCAGGAGTTCGATTACGGTGATCAGCACGCCCTGACGACGGAAAGGAGGCGAGTGCCGTGTTCATCCCCAGCAACCCGCGCTCCCGCTCCGTCCGTCCGGCGTTCACTCACTGACTCCGGGAGCGCACCACCGCCTTCCCGAAGGAATCTCCATGACCTCTCTGGTCCTGCGTACGCTCACCGAGAGCGACGCCCATCTGTTCCACTCCCTGCCCGACCCGCTCGGCATCGGTGCGGCGCTCACCGGCTACTCGCACCGGCCCGAGTGGCGGCGGGTCGCCCTGCGCGATGGCGTGGTCGTCGCCCGTGCCGCCTGGTGGGGCGGGCCGGACGACACCGTTCCGCTGAATCTGAACTGGTTCGATGTCGCCGAGGGCGAGGAGGAGGCGGGCGCCGAGCTGCTGCGCACCGCCCCGCACCAGGTCGAGTACCTGCTGATCCTGCCCGACGGCTGGCGCGAGGACCCCGCGCGCCGGGCCGCCGCCGAAACCCGCCGCCGCGCCGCCGAGGCGGCCGGGATGCGGGTGCTCGTGGAGCGCTACCAGTACCGCTGGACCCCGGCGTGCGGGCTGCCCGAGCGGCCGGGGCGCCTGGTCTTCCGGCCGGGGCCCAGCGACGAGGAGATGCTCCACGCCCTGCGCCTGGTCCACACCGGCACCCTGGACGCGCACGCGCTGCGCGCCATCGAGGAGGGCGGACTGGACCAGGCCGCCCAGGAGGAGCTGGACTTCTTCCACTGGTGCCCCTCGCCCCGCTCCTGGTGGCAGCTCGCCTACACCCCCGGCGGGGAGCTGGTGGGGCTCCATGTGCCCGCGCGCAACCAGGCGGGCATGATCGTCGGCTATATCGGCGTGGTGCCCGGGCAGCGGGGCCACGGCTACGCCTACGACCTCCTGGTGGAGTGCACCCACTTCCTGGCCGAGCGGGGCGCGGAGTTCATCGCCGCCGCGACCGACCAGGGAAATGTGCCCATGGCCCGGCAGTTCGCGAAGGCGGGGTACCCGGTGGTCCAGGAGCGGGTCCACTTCGTGCCGTAGCGCGCCCCCAGGTGTGAGGCCGACGACCGGTTCGAACCGTTGATCGGGCGCGGGGGTGCCCACAGCCTCCGGGCACCCCCGCGCCGGACGACGGTTACGGAACGTTCTGCCCGCTCCGCTTCCTCCGGGAAGCGCCTCCCGTGGGTGGTTCGGGAGACCCGCACCCGTCCTCGGAGGCGCCTTGGCTGTCGCTCCTCTGGTCAGACCCGGCTCAGGGGACTCGGCCGAGATGGATCACGTTGACGCGGATCTCGCGGTCGTTGATCTCGTACATCACCCGGTAAGCACCGATGTGGATACGGAGCATGTCCGGGCTGCCGAAGGCACCTCTAGGTCGTGTCTTCAAAGTCCCGTCTGCCCGTCGTGCCCTGGCACGCACGCTCGCCGCGTTGTCGTCGGTCGCGATGGCTCCGCCATCGCTCCCTCCTCCGCCTTGCGATCGCACGCACCAGACC